>JAATEW010000301.1 GCA_015655535.1 Hyphomicrobiales bacterium
GCTGGATCAAGGATCTGTCGCAGCCGGACCCGACGAATGTCTTCAATCTCTTCGGGCTCCTGCCTTACGATCCGACCACACTTCCGCTCGTCGGGCATTTTCTCGCGATCGGCATCTGGCCCTTGATCATGGGCGTCTCGATGTTCGTTCAGATGAAGATGAATCCGGAGCCGCCGGACCCGATCCAGCGGCAGATGTTCACCTGGATGCCGGTGATCTTCACCTTCATGCTCGGCACCTTTCCCTCGGGCCTCGTCATCTACTGGACCTGGAACAATACGCTCTCCGTCATCCAGCAGACGTTCATCATGCGCCGCGCCGGAGTGAAGGTGGAACTCTGGGACAATCTGGCGGGCATGTTCCGCAAGAAGGCGGTCACCTGACGCCACCGCTCTTGCAAACCCTCTCCCAGTGGGAGAGGCTGCCGCCGGAGGCGGCGGGTGAGGGACTACGGTCTCTCACGCAGATGGGGAATTCATTCGAGATGCGTCGCAGCCTCCATCCCGAGGTCATAACCCCTCACCCGGCTGCTCCGCCGCCCCCCTCTCCCTCTGGGAGAAGGTCTGCCTCAGACCGTTGATGGCCGATTCCGAAGACGACTTTCATGAGATCGGCCGCAAGCTCTTTGCCGGCGAATGTGATTTCATTTGGGCGGCGCCGAGCCTCGGCAATCTGCCGCCGCAAGGCGCACCCGAGATCGCCTTCGCCGGCCGCTCCAATGTCGGCAAATCCTCGCTTTTAAACGCCCTCACCAATCGCAAGGCACTGGCGCGCACGTCGAACACGCCGGGCCGCACGCGCGAGCTGAACTTCTTTGCTTTGGGCGGAACGGTGGAGACTTCGCGCCTGCGGCTCGTCGATATGCCGGGCTATGGCTATGCGGCGGCGGGCAAGGAGAAGGTCGCGGCCTGGACGAAGCTCATGCAGAATTATCTGCGCGGCCGGCCGACGCTGTTGCGGGTCTTCGTCCTCATCGATGGGCGGCATGGACTGAAAGCGATCGACGACGAGATGCTCGATCTTCTCGATAAATCCGCCGTGTCCTATCAGATCGTGTTGACGAAGCGCGACGAAGTGAAGGCTTCGGATGCGGCGCAATGTCTGGCGCGCACGATTGAGGCGATCAGCAAGCGGCCGGCGGCTTTCCCGCAAGTGATCTTCACATCGTCGGAAACGGGCGAAGGCATCCCCGAGCTGCGCGAAGCGATCGCCCGGCTTTTGGCCGAGCGGGGATTTTGAAGCTCTGATCTTTGGAAATAAAGCGCATAAGGTTGTGCGCGTACCCTCTCCCCTTGCGGGAGAGGGTGGTCAGCGGAGCTGACCGGGTGAGGGGTTGATTGCGGCGCTTAAAGTATAGAAGGTATTAATACCCCTCATCCGTCATGCTTCGCATGACACCTTCTCCCGCAAGGGGAGAAGGTTCGCTCACCACGCGGACTACTTCTTTCCGAAGGCCATATTGCCGAAGCGCGAATTGAAGCGCTACAGGCGGCCACCACGGTCGAGCAATTGCTGCGAGCCGCCGGTCCAGGCCGGATGGGTCTTGGGATCGATGTCGAGGTTCAGCGTGTCGCCTTCGGCGCCATAGGTCGAGCGCGTCATGAATTCGGTCCCGTCCGTCATCACGACTTTGATCAGGTGATATTGCGGATGGATATCGGCTTTCATAACCCTTACCTCAAAAAAATCATGCCGCGAGGTCTCTCGCGGCGCGCCGGTTCTATAACGCAAGCTCGTTCAGCGAACAAGATGTCTTGAGCCTTTAAAAAAACACGCGTTTCTTCAAAGGCTTATTTCGCCGCCCGCGATTTGATCGCGTTCTCGGCCAAGGTCTTGCCGAGCGACCAGACGGCGCCCGGCACCTTATGGCTGTCGGCGATGACCTGCTCGAAAGATTGCTCGATCCAGTCGCAATCCGTGTCGGTCAGGATCATGGCCGGCAGAAGCTTGATCGTATGGATGCCATGGCCCGCGACCTGCGCCAGGATTTTATGGTCCTTGAACAAAGGCACGGTGATGAGCTGGCAGAAGAGGCCGGCATTGGCCGCCTCGAGCAAGGTCCAGGAGGCTTTTAGCTTCAGGCTTTTCGGCGGCCCGAATTCGATGCCGATCATGAGCCCCTTGCCGCGCACGGTCTTCAAAAGCTCGTAGCGCGGCACCATGGCCTCGAAGGCGGCCAACAGGCGGGCGCCGGTCTTCGCCGCGTTTTGGATGAGGCGTTCCTGCTCGATGACTTCGAGCGTCGCCAAACCCGCCGCCATGGCGAGATCGTTCTTGGCGAAAGTCGAGCCATGCACGACGGCGCGATCCATACGGCTGAAGACCTTGTCGAAGACCGCTTTGCGCGTCAGCACCGCGCCGACCGGCACATGGCCGCCGGAGAGAGTCTTGGCGAGGAGCACCATGTCGGGTTCGACATTCCAATGTTCGACCGCGAGAAAGCGGCCGGTGCGGCCCATGCCGGTCTGAATCTCGTCGGCGATGAAGAGCGTGCCATATTTGCGGCAGAGCGCCTGGGCGCCCCGCAAATAGAGATCGTCCGGCATGTTGACGCCCTTGCCCTGGATGGGCTCGACGATGAAACCCGCGATCTGCCGCCCCGCGAGGGCTCTTTCCAGAGCCGCGAGATCGTTGAAGGGGATCTCGTAACAATCGGGCAGCAAGGGCCCGAAGCCCTCGCGAAATATGGTGTCGCCGTTCAAGGCGAGAGCGCCGTAGGAGAGGCCGTGGAAGGCATGGTCGCAATAGACGATGCCCGGGCGGCCGGTCGCGCGGCGGGCGAATTTGATCGCCGACTCGACGGCTTCCGAACCGGAATTGGCGAAGAAGACCTTATCGAGATAGGGCACGTAGCGCAGCAGGCGTTCGGCGAGAAGACCCGCCAGCACCGGCAGATCCATCTGCACCAGGCCCGGCAGATCCGCGTCGAGCACGGTTTTCAAAGCGTCGCGTACCGTCGGATGATTGCGGCCCAAGCCGAAGACGCCCCAGCCGCTCAACAGATCGAGATAGCGGTCGCCCTTGCGATCCCAGAGATATTGCCCGCGGCCGTGTTTGAAGCCGACATCGAAGCCGATGGTTTGCAGAACGCGCACCATCATTTCGTTCAGATGCTGCGTGTGCAGGCTGTAGCGTTCGGCCTCACGCTCCACGAGCATCGAGCCGATGTCGAAGGTGTGCTGCTGCTCTCCTTCGCTTGGCTCAACCTTGTGTAGCTGCGTGTTTCTCATGCGTGACGCTCCACGTGACAAGGTCTCTTGTGCCGGGCTATTCCTTGCCCGCCGACCGATGATTAGGCCTCGACGAAACCGCGATGCCTGAGCCTGATCTTTTAGAAAAGTCCAGGCGGCTTTTCGTAACCAAGATCATGCGTAAAGAGGAAGCCCAAAGGCAATCTCGATTCGATCTCGCTCGTCCTGTCCGAAGACGAATAAGACCACCTTAGATTGCAACCCACAGAATAGACGAGTCAAACGGCGACCGCCATGGCCTAAGCGAACGAAATAGGTTTTCCCCCCGAAAACAATGGCTTGTGAGAAGCACAACAGGTTTGAGGGAAAAGGCTGCCTATATGACGCGACGAATAGCAAGACTATACCGAGAGAGGTTCTAGCGCGGGGAAAAAATCTGCTTTCACGACCTTGGCCGCGGATCTCACAAGCCATTTTTCCTCGGCGCTTGGTCCGCTTATCATGTAGGCCGCATCGGCGAAAAGTCAGAGCTGTGTCGCACCCTTGGGCTTGCAGACAGCCGGAATCCCCGCGCATGTGACACAAAAGCAACGCCTCCTGGAGGCCGCCGGTTTCCGTCGCCTATGCCATTTTGAGATGATGGAATATGGCTGCCCGCACGGTATCCAGAACGAATGTGAAGACGAATGCGGCGGCGAGAATGCTTGCGACGAGAGGAACAGGCAAGGGCTCCATGAGAATTCCGCCAATGGCAAGCCCGCCGATGATCGAAACGTCGAGGCAAGACGACGCTACCATCCAAAGGCTCGGACGCGAACTCCACAGACGCCGGCGCTCGCGGACCGCATAAAACACGGCCTGGCCGCTGAACACCGAGGTCACGGCCGCCAATGTTCTCAATCCCTCCATATCAAGGCCCAGCCGGAACTTGCCGATGGCGAGCACGCTGATGCAGAAGAGGAGATTGCACGTCCCGAGAATGATCGCGGCGAGGGTCAGATGATCGATGCGCCACGCGTTGGGCTTTGCCGACGGCCGCACATTGTCCGTCGTGGATGACAAGGCAAGGAAATCGGTGGCGGCCATCATGATGACCATCAGCATCTGCGTCAGAATCGCATGGCCCGTCATGATGAGCCCGGCGGTCAGAAACAGCATCTGATCCATTTTGCGCGTCACCGACCGCAGCGCATAGGTGAGGATGCGTTGGAAGGCGACCCGGCCTTCCTTGACGGCGGCGACGATGCCGCCAAGGCCGGGCTCGGTCAAAACGATACCGGCTGCCGATTTGGCGACATCGGTCGCGGTCGAGACGGCGATGCCCATCTGGGCCTGACGCAGCGCCGGCGCGTCATTGGCGCCGTCGCCGCACATGCCGACCGTATGGCCTGCCTTCTGAAAGATTTTGACGATGCGGAATTTATCTTCCGGAAAGACGCCGGCGAAGACGGCGAATTCGTCCGGCCGCATCGTCTCGGGCATTGGGCCCGGCGGACAAACGGGGCCGTCAAGTCCGACGGCCCGCGCGACGACTTCCGCCGTCCTGGGCGCGTCGCCGGTCAGCATGATCGTCTCAACGCCCATCTCTTGCAGCTCGGCGATGAGGCCAGCGGAATCGGCGCGCGGCGGATCGCTCAGAGCGATGAATCCGGCAAGCTTCAATTCCGCTTCAGAGCCGCCACCCACGGCGAGAACACGGAAACCTTGCGCTTGCAACGCGTCGGCGGTTTTCGCGTCTAGCAGCGATGTTGCCGTCAGCTCGCTCAATTTGGCAAAGGCCCCTTTGACGGCACGAAGCGCGTGACCGTTTTCATCGACGCCTGTCGCTTCCGACATCTTATTCGTGGGATCGAAGGGCATGAAGCTCGTGAGCTTCGGCAGATTTTTTATGCCGACCTGCGCGGCGGCGGACCGGATCGCCGCGTCCACCGGGTCCTGGCCGCCGTCCGAACTCGCCAGCGCGGCAAAGGTCAGAACTTGTTCGACTGTGAAACCCGGCAGCGGGCTGACCGTGGTCACGGCGAGTTCGTTGCGCGTCAGCGTGCCGGTCTTGTCGGCGCAGAGGACATCCATGGTCGCCGCTTCGTCGATCGCGGAAAGCCGCGTCGGCAGCACGCCGCGTTTCGCAAGCGCATGCGCGCTGAGCGTGCTTGCAAGGGTGAATGTCGCGGGAAGCGCCACGGGGATCGCCGCCAATATGGCGGTCAATGTGAGCGGAATGATTTCGACAAGGGGCAGTTTGAAAGCGATCGCGCAGATCACCTGCAGCACCACGACGCCGCCGTCGAAAATGGCGAGATTGCGTACGACACGCATCACGGCCTTTTCCTGCGTGCTTTGGGCATGAGCGGTGCGGACGAGTTCGGCCGTGCGTCCGAATTTGCTGCGGGGACCAGTCGCAGTCACCTTGGCGATGGCTTCGCCGCGGCGCACGAGCGCGCCCGCATAGGTCTGAAAATCGGCACCCGCTTCAAGCGGCAGAGATTCACCCGTGAGCATCGAATGGTCGAACAGGATGTTGCCCTTGATGACGGTGGCATCGGCGCCGACAATACTGCCCAGCGACAATTTGATCATGTCGTCCGGCACCAGTTCCGCCGTCGGAATCATTTTCCAGACGCCATCGCGCAAGACCGAGGCGTTCAGGGCCAGTCTTGACTTCAAGGCATCGAGCGTCGCCTGGGCGCGGCTCTCCTGGAAAAAACCCAAGGCGGCGTTGAAGATCAAAAGCAGAGCGATGATGGCTGCTTCGACGTGATGGCCGAGGACAAGTTCGAAAAAGATCGCCGCCTCAAGCATCCAGGGAACCGGCGTCCAGAACTTAGCGGCGATCAAGCGCCAAGAGCGCGGGGCCGCATCCGGTATCGCATTCGGACCGAAGTCTTCGAGACGCCGGCGCGCCTCCTCATCGCTGAGCCCTTCGGCCAGCGAGGCGCCTTCAGCCGCAGGCCGCTCAATGCTGCAAGGCTCTGAAATGGACGGCGATGCTTGTGCGCTTATCATGGGACAGCATGAACATGCCTTCCCATGAGCCTTCATTGACCGCGATCAAGCATGCGCGCGCAGCCAGCTCACAAGCGCGTCAACGCGAAGCTGTCATCAGGACGTTTGAACGGCCAAGTTAAACGTCGAGATTGGCGACGCTCAGCGCATTTTCCTGGATGAATTCGCGCCGCGGTTCGACGATATCGCCCATCAGCTTGACGAAGACATCGTCGGCTTCGTCGCCTTCCTTGATCTTGACCTGCAGCAGCGAGCGGGCATCGCGATCGAGCGTGGTTTCCCAGAGCTGCTCGGGGTTCATTTCGCCGAGGCCCTTATAGCGCTGCATCTGCGAAATGCCCTTTTGTCCCGCCACCATGACGGCTTCGAGGAGATCGCTCGGCCCAGCCGCCTGACGCTCGTCGCTTTTACTCACGAAAATCGCGGGCTCCGCGAAAACCTCACGCAAGGGGGCCGCATGCTCGTGAAGACGCCGCGCCTCGGCGGATGCGAGCAAGCCCGCGTCAAGGGTCGCCGCCTGCCGCACGCCACGCACTTCGCGGGTGAAGACATAGCCGCCATTGTCGACATGGCCTTCCCAGCCGCGCTCGGTCTCGTCGGCACCGCGGTCGAGACGCGCCGCGATCACTTGCGCAAAGTCAGCAGCGGCCTCTTCATCTTGCGCGCCGATCGGATGCAGCGCGCCGGCGATGGCCGCCTGTTCGACGATCGAGCGGTCATAACGCGAATGGAAGCTTCCCAGCACTCTGCGGACGATCCGCGCTTCGTCGACTATGGCGCGAAGGTCGCTCCCCGCGCGCTCTTCGCCGGTGGCAAGACGCAGCACGGCGGAATCGAGCCCATTGTTGACGAGATAATCTTCGCGCGACTGCTCGTCCTTCAAATATTGCTCCGACGAGCCGCGCTTCACCTTATAAAGCGGCGGCTGCGCGATATAGAGATGGCCGCGCTCGATCACTTCCCGCATTTGCCGGAAGAAGAAAGTGAGCAGCAAAGTACGGATATGCGAGCCGTCGACATCGGCATCCGTCATGATGATGATCTTGTGATAGCGCAGCTTTGAAATGTTGAAATCGTCGCGGCCGATGCCGGTGCCGAGCGCCGTGATCAGCGTGCCGATTTCCTGGCTGGAGAGCATTTTGTCGAAGCGGGCGCGTTCGACGTTGAGGATTTTGCCTTTCAACGGCAGCACAGCCTGATATTCGCGGTTGCGGCCCTGCTTGGCAGAGCCGCCGGCGGAATCGCCCTCGACGAGA
>JAATEW010000421.1 GCA_015655535.1 Hyphomicrobiales bacterium
CGGCCTCGGGTTTAAGACCGCGCTGGCGCTTGCCGCGGCAGGCGCCGATGTCGTGCTCGCAGGCCGTAATGAGGCAAAAGGCGAAGACTCCGTTGCGCAAATCAAAGCCGCGCATCCAGAGGCCAAGATCGCTTTCGAAAAGCTCGATCTTGCCGATCTCGCGAGCATCGCCGCTTTCGGCGCGACATTTAACGCGGCGCATTCCTCACTCGATCTTCTCATCAACAATGCCGGCGTCATGACGCCGCCGAAACGGCTTGAGACCAAGGATGGATTCGAGCTGCAATTCGGCACCAATCATCTCGGTCATTTCGCTTTGACGGCGCACCTTCTGCCGCTGCTGCGGCGCGGACAAAAGCCACGCGTCGTCAATGTGAGCAGCCTTGCGCATCTCAGTGGCCAAATCCATTTCGACGATCTTCAATGGAAAAAGCGCTATCGGCCGCAAGCCGCATATTGCCAATCGAAGCTCGCCAATCTGCTCTTTACCTTCGAGCTGCAAAGACGCAACGACTCGGCTGGTTGGGGCTTGATGTGTAACGCCGCGCATCCGGGCTATGCGCTGACCGAACTGATCGCGAATGGGCCCGGCGCGGAGAGCTTCATGGCACGCGTGAGCGGCCTCTTGCTCGCGCCATGGGCCAGCCAATCGGCGGCCGATGGTGCCTTGCCGACTTTGTTCGCAGCTACATCCCGGCAAGCCGTCGCTGGCGGCTATTACGGTCCTGACAGATTGTTTGGATTGAAGGGTACGCCTGGACCCGCGAGAATCGCGCGGGCCGCGAAAGACCTCGCCACCGCCGCCCAACTATGGAAGATCTCCGAAGAACTGACCGGCGTAAAGTTCCCCGCCGCATAGCTTGTTGTGGCCGTTCTGCGACAGAGTCGCATATCTTGATCGAGCCGCTGGCCTTTCGTCAAAAGCGGCTTTAGGGTTGTGCAGTGACACAGCAGCCAGCGGGGGCATGGGTTGCGGCGGCGTCTTGAACTCGGCCTGATCTTCAGCTTGATCACGCTTCTGGTGCAGCTCATCGCACCGGTGAGCGCGACCTATGCCATGGCCAATGCCGGTCCACTCGGCGCGATGCCGATTTGCGCGCATCAGGGCGAAGACGGCGGCACGCCCTCCCCCGCCGATCACGAAAAGTCATGCCCGTGCTGCACCTTGATGTGCTCGGTCTCGCACGCGGCCTTCCCCGCGCCCTCCGATATTCCCGCGTCGATCACTGCGCCGCAACGGCTGCCGCAAAAGCTCGTCTTTAAAGTCACGCATTTCGTTCCAGCGCTCTACCGCGCCGCGCCGTGCGCGCAGCCACGCGCGCCACCCGCTTTTTCCTGATCGATGCGCCCGCGGCCGCGAGGCCGCGCTTGTTCCATCGCTGCCCGGCTTGAAGCCGGGATCAGGGGTTTGCATCCATGTTTTTGCCTCTTGCTTGCCGGCGCGGCGCAAGTCCGCTTGCCTTTGGCTTGGCGCTTTTCCTCTTGCCATGTACCTCAAAGGCCTCGCCCGTGGCGCAGTTGCCGGCCATCGAGGTGAGCGGCGCGGCGGCGGAGCCGTCGGCGCCAGCGCCAGCCCCCGAGCCTGCGCCGCCCGCCGCTGCCGATCAACTGCCGCCCGTCGTGCAAAAATATCAATTGCCGCAGCAGGTCGAGAGCGTCACTGCCGATGAGATCGAACGGACGGTCAATCTCAAAGACCCGGAAGATGCGATCAAATATCTGCCGGGCCTTTTCGTGCGCAAAAGGAACGACGGCGACAATCAGGCCGTGCTCGCGACACGGACATGGGGACTGAGCTCAAGCGCCCGCACATTGATCTACGCCGACGACATTCTGCTCTCGGCATTGATCAACAACAATAATACGAATGGCTCGCCGCATTGGAATCTGGTCGCGCCGGAATCGATCGCGCGGATCGATTTTCTCGAAGGGCCTTACGCCGCCGCCTATCCGGGCAATTCGATCGGCGGCGTGCTGCTCATCACCACGAAAATGCCGGACCAGCTTCTATTGACTGCGAAGCAGACGGAATCGATCCAGCCCTTCAGCCAATATGGCACCAATCATACGTTCGTGACGCACCAGACGAGCGCGGCGCTCGGCGACCGGCATGAGAATTTCGCATGGCTCTTCAACTTCAATTATCTGGACTCTTATGCGCAACCGCTCACCTATACGACGAGCGCCACCGTTCCGGCCGGAACCGCCGGCACATTCCTCGCGCTGAACAAGACAGGCCAGGTGGCCAATGTCGCCGGCACGGGCGCGTTGACACATTCGCAGCAAGTCGTCGCCAATCTAAAGCTCGCCTATGACTTCACGCCCTGGCTGCAAGGCCGCTATACGCTCGGCTTCTGGTCGAACGACCAAAGCTCAAACCCGACGAGCTATCTCACCTCGACGGCGACCGGCGGCCCGACCTTCGGCGGCATCGCGAGCTTCGCGTCGAATAATTATCAATGGAACGAGCAGCATCTCGCCAATGCGCTGTCGCTCGCAAGCAATACGCATGGCGCTTTCGGTTTCGATTTCGCTGTGTCGACCTATAATTATCTCACCGACATTCAGCGCAGCCCCTTCACCGTGACGCCGACCGGTATCGGCTTTTCCGAGATCGGCAAGATCACCCGCATGGATGGGACGAATTGGCAAAATGCCGATTTGAAAGGGATCTGGCGGCCATTCGGGATCAACGGCCCGCCCGAGCTCAGTTTCGGCCTGCATGGCGACCGTTACGAACTCAACAACCCGACCTATCAGACGCCGACATGGAATTTCGGCTCGGACATCGGTTCAGGCCAGCTCTATTCGAGCGGCGAAGGCAAGACGCAGACCGGCGCCCTCTGGGCGCAGGATGCCTGGAAAATCCGGCCGGATCTGAAGCTCACGCTCGGCGCGCGCGCCGAGACATGGCGAGCCTCCGACGGCTTCAATCTCACGACGACAACGAGTTCGGCTGGCGCCATCACCGGCGCCACAGGCGTGAACCAGCCGTCCCAACATGCCGCTAATGTCTCGCCGAAGGCCTCGCTCACCTGGTCCGTGACGCCCGACTGGGACGTCACGGGCTCATTCGGCGAGGCCTATCGCTATCCAACCGTCGGCGAACTTTATCAGATCGTCACCTCCGGCTCGACCTTCGTGATCCCCAATCCAAATCTCACCGCGGAGCGCGATCTTTCGGGCGAGATCGACATCATCCGCAAATGGGCGGATGGGAAAGTCCGCCTCTCCTTCTTTGAAGAAGATGTCCACGGCACGCTCATTTCGCAGACCAATTTCGTCAATATCGGATCGAGTCAGATCCCGATATCCTCGGTCACCAATGTAAACGAGACGCGCAATCAGGGCGTTGAGCTCGCCGCCGAAAAAGACAATATGGCGATCACCGGCTTGAAGCTCTTCGGCAGCGTCACTTATGTGGACGCGCGCATCCTCTCGGACCCTGGTTGGGCCGGCACCAATCCGCTGACGGGCCTACCCGACACGGTTACCGGCAAGCGCGTCCCCAATGTGCCCGACTGGCGTTCGACGTTCGGCGTCACTTACAGGCCGGATGCGCATTGGGCCTTCACCGCCGCGGCGCGTTATAGCGGCAAGCAATATTCGACCTTGGACAATACCGACATCGTGCCGCATGTCTTCGGCGCCTTCGACCGCTTTTTCGTGGTCGACACGCGCGTGCATTACGATGCGACGGAAAATATCGCCTTCGACTTCGGCATAGACAATATCAACAATGACAAATATTTCCTGTTCCATCCCTTTCCGGGACGGACATTTGTCGGGGATGTAAAGATCAAATTTTGAGGCGGACAAAGCGGACGCGAATTGGGCCACAGCCGTCCGCTTGCGTCATGGCCAGCTTGACCAACGGGTGTCCGATTGAGAGAAATCGGGTCGCTGTTTTAGTGTCGATGACGTTTGAAGGCTACCATTCATCTCTTGGCGGCCAGCCATTGGCGAGCGGATCGCTTTGGTCAATGATCGCAGACCGCCTTCGGCCGCGACCCATCTTCGATGGGTCGTCATTGACAAAAGCGCATCCGCCTCGCCGAAAATCGCCGCCATCGGATGAATAGCGAAATCTGCGATGCCTCGCCTTGCATTCCAAGCACCGCTCTTCCGCTCGGATTATTTGGGTTTGAATGCGCGGGTCGCGCTCGCGCATCGGCCTTTAGACGGCCTATCTGAATCTCGGCTCGGCTATTCTGCGTCAATGCATGTGCATATGCGTCGACTCGGCAGCGGCGGGTGGCACTGTGTCGGCGATACCGCCCACTTTGAAGGTGACATCGACCTTGCCTGCTTTGGCGAAGGTCAATGTGCCTTCGATCGTATCGCCTTGTTTCAGCGGCTGGCGCAGATCCTCGAACATGATGTGATAGCCGCCGGGCTTCAATTCGACCGTTTCGCCCGGTTTGATTTCGAGACCGTCATTGAGTTCCCGCATACGCATCGTCCCATTGTCCATGCTCATCTCATGGACTGCGCCCTTCGGTGCCAATGGGATCGCGGCGCCAATCAGGCGGTCCGGCTCGCTGCCCTTGTTTGTGATGCTGAGATAGCCGCCGGCCACCTTTGCGCCATTGGGTGTCGCGCGCAGCCAAGGCGTTGCGATCTCAAGCGAGCCCGCGGTTACGATCGCAGGCGATTGAAGCGTCGCGCCGGCGAGAACAAGCAGCCCGGGCGCCGGCATCTTGAGATCGCCTGCGATCTGTCCCGCCTGCGGCACATCCGTCCAAGCCATCGTCTCGCCGCCGCACGTTTGCACGACGGGGAAATAAACCGTCGCGCCGGGAGTCAAAGTCTCGGCGAGATGAACGGAGATAACGAACTCATCATATTCGTCATTCGGCAGATTGCCGCCGCTCCAGGTGATCGAGGTAACGTCCTCCGCCTCAGCCCCATGAGCCCCTTTGGTCTTGCTCAGCGTCCAGCCGGGCTTCGGCATCGGCTTCGCCCCAGAGACGCCATCTGGTATCTCGATCTTGATCGCCGTCGTCGCCATGCCATGGCAGCCATGCGGCACGCTGAACACAGCCTTGAACGCATGCCCTGAGGTTGCCCGTGGCGTCTCAAGCAGGACATGCGCTTCTGCGGATAAAGGCGTGAAAAAGGCAAGCACGGCCGCACAAAGCGCGCCCGACAGCTTGCCTGCGACGGTTCGAAATTGCTGCATGCGGCAGAGGTAGCTTAAATGCGCGAGGAGTCAACGAGAGCTCCATCACTTCCAAGCTATCCGCCGGGCTCTGTCATTCGCGCGAGGGCCGCCTATTGGCACCGCCAAAAGACGAAGCGGCGGCGTGAATTTTCACGACACCGCCCCTATTCGAACATTCGCCTCACGCGGCCGGCAGTTCCGGGCCCTTGCCGGCGCCGGTCGCTTTGATGGCGGCGGCGACCTCGGCCATGTCGTCCTTCGTCAGTTCGAGCCGGCCCGCATCGATCCAGCCATCGATCTGCGCCGCATTGCGGGCCCCGACGATAGCACCCGTGACGCCCGGCCAGGCGAGGGTCCAGGCAAGCGCCACTGAGGCGACCGTCGTCTTGTGACGCTCCGCGATCGGCTTGAACGCGTCGGCGAGCTTCAGATTGGCGATAAGCTTATCGCCCTGATATTCGCCATTGCGCGAACGCCAATCGTCCTTCGGCAAAGCTTTGGCGCGCTCGACTGTGAACGTGCCGGTCAGAAGGCCAGCCTGCATTGGGCTATAGACGATGACGCCCGTCTCATGCGCATGGCACCAGGGGATCTCCGCCCCCGCGACTTCGCGGCGGATGGCGGAGAAAGGCGGCTGCAATGTCTCGACATGGCCGATTTTTTCGGCCGCTTCCAATTGCGCGACATTGTGATTGGAAAGGCCGACGGCCCTGACCTTGCCCTCTTTCTTCAGGTCGAGGAGCACCTGCCAATAGACGTCGAGCGGGGTTCCGTCCTCCGCGGGCCAATGCATCTGATAGAGATCGATGCGCTCGACGCCGAGGCGCTTCAACGACGCTTCGACCTCGCGCTTCAGACTCGCGGGGGCTCCGACCTGCTTCGGAAAGGCTTTGCGGTCCTTTTCGTCCCAGATCAGACCGCATTTGGTGAAGACATAAGGCTGTTCGCTTTTCGGAATGTCGGCGAGAGCCTCGCGGACGACCTCCTCCGAATGGCCGAGGCCATAGACCGCCGCCGTATCGATCCAATTCACGCCGCTCCTGACCGCGTGCTGGATGGCTGCGATCGAATCGCGATCGTCCTGCGTGCCCCAGCCGACGGCCCAGTCCGCGCCGCCGATCGCCCAGGCGCCAAAGCCGACACGGGTGATGTTCATGTCGGTGCGGCCAAGACGGCGGGTCGGGAGGGAGGCCGCGGGCGCGGAACGCTCAAGAGTGGTTGTGGTCATAGGCTTTCTCCTCTCTTCCGGGGAAATGGAGCGACGACCGCCTTGTTTCAAAGGTAATATTGCGATGAATGCCGTCTCATCGATCAATTAAAATTGCGGCCGGCGGCGGCGCGAGCGGGGACTGCAAAGCCGCATGCGCGGCGGCGACGCCGGCGCTGACATCGGCATAAAACGACACATCCGGCCGGCGCACGCCATGCGTCCGCAAGATACGCCGGACATGTCCGTGAGCGCCGGTCAGATAGATGGCGACACCTTGGCGGCGGGCCTTGCGGACAAAGCCTTCGATGGCGGCGGCCGCCGTCGAATCGAGCATGGGCACAGCCGAGACATCGATGACATAGGCCTTGGGAAATTCGGCAATCGAGTCGAGCGCTGCGGCGACGGTCGCCGCCGCTCCGAAGAAAAAGGCGCCCGAGATGCGATAGACGATGACATCCCGATCCGTTGCGACGGAGGCGTCATAAGGCGTCTCCGCGTCGTCTTCGTCTTCCACGTCCGCACTCGGATGACCGCTCTCGATCTCGACGGACTGCGCCATGCGATGCAGGAAGAGAAGCGCCGCCAATGAGAAGCCGACCACGATGCCGGTGGCCAGATCGCGAAAGATCGTCAGCAGAAAGGTCGCAAGCAAAACCAGCGCATCGCCGCGCGATGCCAGCAGCAAACGCGCGAAAGCATGGCGCTCCGCCATGTTCCAGGCGACGACGCCGAGAAGGCCCGCCAGCGCCGCCAGCGGAATATAGGCCGCAAGCGGCGCCGCAACTGCCATGAAGAGAAGGACGAAGAGCGCGTGCAGCACGCCAGCCATAGGGCTATGCGCGCCAGAGCGGACATTGGTCGCGGTGCGCGCGATCGTGCCGGTCACGCAAATGCCGCCGAAAAGCGCGGAGGCTATATTGGCGGTGCCTTGCGCCACGAGTTCGCAATTGGAACGATGCCGCCGGCCCGTCATGCTATCGGCGACCACGGCCGACAACAGGCTTTCGATACTGCCCAGAAGCGCGAAGGAGATAGCCGCCGGCAGGACCGCCATCACTTTATCGAGCGAGATCGCCGGCAGTTGCGGCATGGGCAGGCCGTGCGAAATGCCGCCGAAGCGCGTGCCGATCGTCTCGATCGGCAGGCCGAATGCCCATGTCGCCAAAGATGCCATGGCAACGGCGATCAGGAGGCTCGGCCAATGCGGCCTGTAATGCTTCAAACCGACAATGGTCGCGATGCTTAAAAGCGCGATCCCAGCCGCGGGTGCGTTAAAGGTCGGCAAGGCTTCGCCCAGCGCTTTGAGCTTGGGCAGAAGCTCGCCCGGCTCGGCGCCGGCGAGATGAAGGCCAAGCAGATCCTTGATCTGGCTCGCGAAGATGATGACGGCTATGCCCGCCGTGAACCCAACGGTCACCGGATAGGGGATATATTTGATGAAGGTGCCGAGGCGCAGAAAGCCGATGCAAAGAAGCATGAGCCCGGACAGCATGGTCGCGAGGATGAGCCCGTCGACGCCATGGGCCGCGACCGTCGCTGCGACCAGCACGATGAAGGCTCCGGCCGGTCCGCCGATCTGAAACCGGCTGCCGCTGAGCAAAGACACGAAGAAGCCGCCGACGATCGCCGTATAAAGCCCGCGATCCGGCGTCACGCCCGAGGCAATGGCGATCGCCATCGACAGCGGGATGGCGACGATCGCAACGGTGAGGCCCGCGATCACGTCGGCGCGGAAATCGGCAAGCCCATAGCGCTCGCTGAGAACGGTTATGAGCTTCGGCGTAAACAGATCCCAAAATGTAGGTTGCAGCGTGCGTGCGTTCATGACGATCCTTCAACGCGCCTTGCCCGCGCACCGCCCTGGGCGCGGCGCTGCTTCGGCGCCATCATGGGACGGCCCGCGTCGCCCGCGGCCGTCTCGCTGTCTTTGCTGCGCACGCCCGTACCGGGCTCTTTGAAACGCACGCCTCGGCCACCACCGCCGCTCGCCACATTGTCGCTGATCAATTCGATGCCGGCCTGGTCGAAAGCCGCGACCACGCGCACCAACGTATCGACGACACCGCGGACGACTCCATCGCTTGCTTCCATGCGTTGGATCGTCGGCTGCGAGATACCGGAGAGGACCGCGAGCTCACGCTGGTCGATTCCCAAAAGCGCTCTGGCAGCACGCATTTGCGCGGCAGTGATCATGCATCATCCTATCCTGGATATCAGTGATGATATGATAAATATCAAAGTACCATTAATAATGGGTATTTCACTCCGCCGAAGGGCAGAACCGATATGTGACAATAGAGCGCAGAGGGCGCGGGCGAGCTTTCAGACCCAGCCTGAAAGCTCACGTTTCACGAGATCGAAGATGACGCTCATGCCTTCTTCGCTCTCGTTCAGGCAGGGAATACGTGCGAATTTTTCGCCGCCCCGGCTCAGGAAGTAGTCGCGGTTCTCGATGCCGATCTCTTCGATCGTCTCGAGGCAATCGGCGGCAAAGCCCGGCGTGACGATCGCGAGCGTCTTCACGCCCTGGCCCGGAAGCGCCTTCACGGTCTCGTCCGTATAAGGCTTCAGCCATTGCGCCGGGCCAAAGCGCGATTGAAAGGTCAAGCGGAATTGATCGTCGCTATAGCCCATGGCGTCGCGCAGCAGCCTTCGCGTTTCCTCGCATTGCACGGCATAGGGGTCGCCCTTGTCGACATAGGCCTGTGGCATGCCGTGGAAGGAGGCCAGGATCACCTGGGGGGTGAAATCGAGCTTGGCCAGCTCCTTGCGCAGCGAAGCCGCGAGCGCGTCGATATAGGCCGGCTGATCGAAATAAGGATGCGCCACCCGCAATGTCGGCTGCCAGCGCATCTTCGAGAGCACTTCGAAGGCCTTGTCGCAGACCGTCGCCGAGGTCGCCGCCGCATATTGCGGGTAAAGCGGCACCAGGAGGATGCGGTCGCATCCATGCTTTTGCAGGGAATGGATCGCTTCTTCGATCGCGGGCTCGCCATAACGCATCGCCCAGGCGACGCGGACCTTCTCTTCGGGAAAGCCGAGACTGCCGATTTCGATAGCGGTTTCGAGCGTGTCGGCTTGCGCGCGCGTCATCGTCTTCAACGGCGCTTCATTGCGCGCCTTGTTCCAGATCGCCGCGTAATCGCTGCCCTTCCGGGCGGGCCGTGTCGAGAGAATGATGAAATTGAGGATCGGCCACCAGATGAGACGCGGCGTCTCGATCACGCGGCGGTCCGACAGGAATTCCTTCAGATAGCGCCGCATCGACCAAAAATCCGTACCGGACGGCGAGCCGAGATTGACCAGAAGCACGCCGATCCGGCCGCCATAGGTGGTGGTCGCAGAGAGTGGAGACAAGGCGTTCATCGCTTCATGCACTCGGGCTTCCGGCATCATAATATGATCAACTATCTATGTGAAAGAATGTACTGCAAAAGTCAGCTAACATGATCTTGAGGAACCCTGCATGCCGCATCTGACCCGCCGCGCGACGCTGGCCTCGCTCGCCGCCGGCACGAGCCTCGTTCCTTTACGCGCGGTAGCAGAACCCGCCGCGCGCCTGACGTTTCTGCTCGTCAATGACGTCTATGAAATGGACGAGAACGCGCAAAAGCGCGGCGGGTTTGCAAGGCTCGCGACGGTGGTGAAGGCAGAGCGCGTACGCGCCCAGCGCGAAGGACGCACGTTAAATTTCGTTCATGCCGGCGACACGCTTTCGCCAAGTCTGATGTCGAGCTTCGATCAAGGCCAGCACATGATCGCGCTCTTCAACGATCTCGGCCTCGATATTTTCGTGCCCGGCAATCATGAATTCGATTTCGGCCCCGAAGTCTATTCACAGCGGATTGATGAGGCACGTTTCGCGATCCTCGCCGCCAATCTGCGCGACGCTTCCGGGCAAGCGCTGCCGCATCACCAGGATAGGCTGAGCTTCGACGTCAATGGGCTGAAACTGGCCTTCATCGGCGCGGCCTATGACGCGACGCCCATGGCATCGCGCAGCGGAGACTTGAGCTTTGCACCGACGCTTGCAACGATCAAAGACCAAGCCAAGATCGCACGGGCCAATGGCGCCGATTTCATTGTCGCGATCGTGCATGCCGACAAGGCGACCGGCAGCGCCTTGATGGCGGCGCATCAAGTGGATGTGATCCTCTCCGGCCATAACCACGATCTCCATCTCGATTTCGACGGCCGCACGGCTTTGGCTGAGTCGCATCAGGATGCCAATTACGTCGTGGTGATCGATATAGACGTCGCAAAATCGAAAACCGAACCAAACGGTCTCGTCTGGTGGCCGGATTTCAAAGTCATCGACACGGCGAGCGTCGCGCCGGACCCTGAGATCTTCGCCAAGATTCGTGCCTATCAAGGCGCGCTCTCGAAAGAACTCGATATTGAGGTCGCAACGCTCGCCGCGCCGCTCGACAGCCACACGGAACTTGTGCGCACGCAGGAATGCGCGATCGGCAATCTCGTCGCCGACGCGCTACGAGCCTCCGTTGGCGCGGATATCGCGATCACCAATGGCGGCGGCATCAGAGGCAACCGGATCTATGAAGCGGGCTCGGACTGGACACGCCGTAACGTGCTAGCCGAATTGCCCTTCGGCAATAAGGTCGTCTCGGCCAATGTGAGCGGCCAGGCAATCCTGGCGGCGCTTGAAAACGGCTTCTCGCGCCTGCCGCAGACGAGCGGGCGGTTTCCGCAAATCTCCGGTTTGAAGGTGACGATCGCACCTGCGGCCGCGCCCGGATCGCGCGTGCAAACCGCGCTCGTCAATGGCGAGACGCTCGACCCGGCGCGCAGCTACAGGCTTGCCAGCAATGATTTCATGGCGCGCGGCGGCGATGGCTATACGATGTTTGCAGGCGACGGCATCACGGTCGATACGGGCGATATCCTATTGGCCCGTGCGGTGATGGACTATGCGGAGAAACTCAAGACGATCGATGCTAAAGTCGAGGGGCGGATCGTCGAGGTGTGAGCGCCTACGGTTCCGTCATGCGCGGACTTGACCCGCGCATCCAGGCACAAAAGTCAAAAGCGAAAGGGTGGTGTTTGGATGGGCGGGTCAAGCCCGGCCATGACGCGTTGAAAGAGTTGCGCATCGCGCTTCAGACTTCACGCGATAATCATAATCAAGTCCTTCGCCTCCACCGGCTGACCGGGGAAAATCAGGATCTCCGAGACTTTGCCGTCGCGCGGGGCGCGCAAGGCCGTTTCCATCTTCATGGCTTCGAGCGATAGAAGCACGTCGCCTGCCTTCACCATCTGACCGAGCTGCACGGAGAGCACCGCGACGACGCCCGGCATGGGTGCCGCCACATGCCCATCATTGCCATCCTCCGCCTTGCGCCGCGCCGGCAGCATGGCGACGGCTGCACGGTTTGGAATTTTCACGATGCGCGGCTGCCCGTTGAGCTCGAAGAAGACGCGCACCTGGCCTTCTTCTTCCGTCTCGCCGATCGCCTGCAAGCGGACGATGAGCGTCTTGCCCTTTTCGATCGTGACGGCGATCTCTTCGCCGATCTGCATGCCATAGAAATAGACCGGGGTCGGCAGGCAGGAGACCGGCCCATATTTGCGCGCAACACCAGCGAAATCGGCAAAGATTTTCGGATACATCAGATAAGACGCGAGCGCACGATCGTCGAGCGGGTCGCCGACACGCTTTTCAGCCTCTTCGCGCAAGGCGGCGAAATCCGCGGGCGGTAGAAGCGTGCCGGCGCGCACCGTGATCGGCGTGTCACCATTCAAGGCCTTTTTTTGCAAGGCCTCCGGCCAACCGCCCGGCGGCTGGCCGAGATCGCCACGCAGCATTTCGACGACGGAGCCCGGAAAAGCAATCTCGCGATTGGGATCGAGCACGTCTTCCGGGCTCAGGCCTTGCGATACCATGACCAGTGCCATGTCGCCGACGACTTTGGAAGACGGCGTCACTTTGACGATATCGCCAAACATGTCGTTCGCGGCGCGATAGGCCTTGGCGACTTCGTGCCAGCGTGATTCAAGCCCGAGCGACCGCGCTTGTTCCTTGAGATTAGTAAATTGGCCGCCCGGCATCTCGTGCATATAGACTTCCGAAGCCCCCGCCTTCATGTCGCTTTCGAAGGCCGCATATTGCGTGCGCACCGCTTCCCAATAGAAGCTCAGACGCCGGATCGCTTCCGGATCGAGTTCCGTATTGCCTTCGACATGGCGCAGAGCCTCGACGATCGATCCAAGGCAAGGCTGCGAGGTCGCGCCCGACATGGCATCCATGGCAGCGTCCACGGCATCGACACCGGCTTGCACCGCGACGAGCACGCTCGCGCCCGAAATGCCGGACGTGTCATGCGTATGCAGATGGATCGGCAAGCCGACTTCCTGCTTCAAGGCTTTGATGAGCACGGCGGCGGACGCCGGCTTCAACAGCCCCGCCATATCCTTCAAGCCGATGATATGGCAGCCAGCCTGCTCAAGCTCCTTGGCAAGACTCGTATAATATTTGAGAGAATATTTGGCGCGGTCCGGATCGAGAATATCGCCCGTATAGCAGATCGCCCCTTCGGCGAGCTTACCCGCTTCGCAGACGGCGTCGATCGAGACGCGCATATTCTCGATCCAATTCAGGCAATCGAAAATGCGGAAGAGATCGAC
>JAATEW010000243.1 GCA_015655535.1 Hyphomicrobiales bacterium
CGCACCCGCCGCGCCACCGCCGACGAGATTGCCCGCGATCGAGCCGATATCCATGCTTCCGCTGCTCGCCGCGCTGGTCATCGCAGGGATGAGGGCCTGCAATAGCTGGCCGCCAATACCGCCGCCGATCGCACCGCTGATGCTATTGCCTAAAGGGCCAAGATCAAGGTTCTTCAGCACGCCGCCCGCCGCATTGCCGCCGACGGCTCCAGCCACAAGCTGGATTATGAGATTGATGATAGTCGCGGACATTTTGGCACCTCTTTCCTCCCGAGAAGAAATTGGTCCGGCGTCCCAAAACCCGGGCTCGTCCGGATCAGCACCTCGCCAAATATAGAAGCGCCGATTCTGAAGTCGATACGTAGAAGTCGCACTCGCTGGGGATCAACAAGCGGTGCCTATCCTTTGCATCGCGGCCCTCAGCGCCGCAACGGCGTTTCAGAGCAACGTTCATTTAAAACAAGCATTTGTCTTGACACGTGCTTATGAATTTTACACCTCTGCTCACGTTGCAATGGAGCCGCTTCGGACTTTTCCTCATTCCGCTCAAGATCAAGACGCGGCCGCTTTTGGGCAAAGAGCTTCTAGATGTTAACCAGCGATGCTGAGATTCTCATTGTGCCGGGGCTTGGCGACTCGCCCGACGATCATTGGCAGAGCCGCTGGGAAAAACAGTTGAAGACGGCACGCCGCGTCGCGCAGGACGATTGGACGCATCCGATGTTCGGCGCCTGGATGCAAAGGCTCGCGGAGGCGGTCCACGCGGCGGCGAAACCACCCGTCATCATCGGCCATAGTCTTGGGGCGCTCGCGGTCGCGCATGTCCCGGACGAGATCGCAGCCAAGATCAAGGGCGCCTTTCTCGTCACGCCGCCCGCGCCGAGCTTCATCTTGCAGATCGCGGAAATAGATCCGGCCTTTGCCGCGCCGATCACGCGCAAGCTGCCTTTCCCCGCGCTTTTGATCGCCTCCCGCGACGATCCCTATTCGACCTATGAGGACAGCGAAGCGCTGGCCGCAACCCTCGGCATCGAGGTGGTCGACGCGGGTCTCTCGGGCCATCTCAACATCGACAGCGGGCATGGCCCCTGGCCAGAGGGACTGATGCGTTTCGCAGGTTTCATGAAGACCTTGTAAAGGCTGGTCGGCCGCATCTTTTAATTTGACGCGTCATTATTGCCGGAGGTTCCAATGTATAGGATTTTCATGCTTTCTCTCGCGACGCTCGTTCTCGGAGCACCCGCGACAGCGCAAAATACGCCCGTTCAGATTTTTCCGCCGGCCGTGCCGAGCCCGCAAAAAGGCGAAGCACGCGTCACGGTGAATTACAACAGCTCCGAAAAACTCTCGGCCGATGCCGACGCCGCGACGCTCCTCGTCACGCAATCCAAGGCGCATCGCGCGATCTACGAGATCGCCAGCCAGGAATGCAAAATCCTGCTCGAAACGATCGCCAGCGAATGCCACATCGAGACGATCAACATAACGGCCAATGTTCAGCAGCGCCCGATCGGATCAAGCACCACCGAACCGACGCTTTTCACCAATGGCAGCAGCGCGTTTCGCATCAAGACGAAGGAATAAGCTGAAATTGGAAGCGATGCGCCGCCGATGGCAGTTGACACCATATGGTGTAATATGCCACCATGATGAATAATGAAGGCTGAGCTTCTTTTCCGTCAGTGCATCGATTACGACGACGGCGCGATCGTGGAAATGGCGCTCTGGCGAGTTTCCAAGCCAGTTTCGCCATCAAGCCATAATCTGAAATATTCGCTGTACTACGGTCGGCCGAATGTTCGCGAGATTGGCTATGACAACGAACGCGGCAAAGGCGATCATCGGCACTTTATGGGTGTCGAAACCATTTACTCTTTTACGACCGTCGAACAACTGATGACCGATTTCTGGACCGATGTGCATACAGTGCGAGGCAACAGATGAGCGAGGTCAAGATCACCGTCGGCGGCGCGATGGAGACCGATGCGGCACGGCGTTTCATCGATGCCTGGCATCGCGCCGAACGCGGCAAGATCTTTCATGAACGCCATTTGGCCTTTGAAAGCTGGGATGCGCTTGCCCGAGTGCTGACCCATAAACGGATGGAGTTATTGCACTATGTCCGTCGTCACGATGTCGTCAGTGTCCGGGCTTTGGCGAAGGCGCTCCAGCGTGACTATCGCAATGTCCACGCGGATGTCCAAGCCTTGATGGCGGCCGGACTTCTCAATGTGTCAGACAGCGGCGTCCACGCCGATTACGATGTGATCGAGACCAAAATTGCGATCTGAGGTAAACACGTTCGGACCCGCGCCACCCATGCTCATAAGTCCGGATTGGGAAGCCTAAGCACGAGCCCATCAAGGTCCGACGTCACGATGATCCGGCAGCTCAAACGGCTGTTGTCCTTCTTCGTCAGAGCCAGGCTGCCGATCATCATCTGTTCGAGGTCGTTCGGCGGATCGAGCTTCTGGCCCCATGGCGCCTCCACATAGACATGGCAGGAGCCGCAATCGCAGATGCCGCCGCATTCGCCGCGAATGGTTGGGATCTCGTTGGCCCGTCCGACGCGCATCAGGATCGCGCCGTCCTCGGCATCGACCGGATGTTCGGTGCCGTTATATTC
>JAATEW010000273.1 GCA_015655535.1 Hyphomicrobiales bacterium
GGCGGCGGCATGAAGAAGCAGGGACCACCCCCATGAGGGATAAAGAGGGTGGGTAGTCTCCCAGCCGACACGATGGCGCTCCTTGCTTACGGTTCTAAGCATGGCAGCTTGGGGGCGTCGGAAAAACTAGGATAGTTTTGAAGCTTACTTTCAAACTATCAGAATAGTCGGCCTATGATCGATCCACATGGCTGAGGGCTAATGCGCGCGGTCGATACAGAAATCGACGACTTCGTTCAGCGCGATCTTCCACTCCGAGGCGGGGAAAAGCTCGAGCGCGTCGCGCGCCATCGCGCCATAGTGGCGGGCCCGTTCGATCGTGTCTTCCAACGCCCGGTGCTTGCGCAAAAGCGCGATCGCCGCATCGAAATCGCTATCTTCGATCTCGCCTTTTTCCAAGGTGCGCTGCCAGAAGGCGCGCTCGGCTTCCGAGCCGCGCCGGAAGGACAAGACGATCGGCAAGGTGATCTTGCCTTCGCGGAAATCGTCGCCGACATTTTTCCCGAGTGCGGATGAGGTCCCGCCATAATCCAAAGCGTCGTCGATGAGCTGAAAGGCGATGCCGAGATTCAGGCCATAGCCGCGGCAGGCGGCGATTTCCGCCTTGGGACGTTGCGCGAGCGTCGGCCCGACTTCGCAAGCCGCGCTGAACAGCGCGGCCGTCTTGGCACGGATCACGGCCAGATAATCGTCTTCGCTCGTCTGCGTATCCTTGGCGGCGGCAAGCTGCATGACTTCGCCCTCCGCGATCACGGCGGCGGCGGAGGACAAAACGTCGAGACAGGCGAGCGAGCCGACTTCGACCATCATCTTAAAGGCCTGGCCGAGCAGGAAATCGCCGACAAGCACGCTGGCGCTATTGCCCCACAGCATGCGGGCCGCGAGCCGGCCGCGCCGCAGATCGCTTTCATCGACGACATCGTCGTGGAGAAGCGTGGCGGTATGCATGAATTCGACGCTGGCCGCGAGCTTGATGTGACCGGCGCCCGCATAGCCGCAAAGACCGGCGGTCGCCAGCGTCAGCATCGGTCGCAATCTTTTGCCGCCCGAAGAAATGAGGTGATTGGCGACGTCCGGCACCATCGTCACATGCGAGGCGGCGCGGGCGAGGATCGTCTGATTGACGCGCTCCATATCGGCCGAGACCAGACGGGAAAGCCCGTCGAACGAGGAGTCTTTGGCTTTTTCTTCGAGAGGGATCACAAGGCCCAAAACCATTACTCCCCTGCCACAAACACTTCGGCCTTGAGATTGCGCCTTGCTCGGAACGCGCAACCTCAAGCCGCTGCCCGTCATGCACTTACAAAATCTGGGCGAAAATCCAAAATAGAGTCCAAGACAGTCTTTTCTGCCTTTGATGGACTTTATGTGGCAAGCCGACCTTAAGAGGGGAGTCCTGGCCCGGCAATAAAGCCAGCCGCCGCTCTTGCAGGACATTTTGCCCCATGCGAGCCTCAATCGGAAACAAGGTGTTAGGCATGAACACACGATTTTAGAGGACGGGATGGTCGAACTTCTGCGGACCAATGATCTGGTGTTGATCTCCCTGGTCGAGGCGATCCTTGCCGATGAAGGCATCGATATTTTCGTGGCCGACGCCTTCATGAGCGCGCTCGAAGGCTCGCTCGGCTTTCTGCCGCGCCGGGTTCTGGTGCGTGAAGACTTCGAAGACGACGCGCGCAGCCTGCTCGAAGAGGCGGGCCTCGCCACGGAGCTGCGGCGTGGCTGATCCATTGCCAAGCCTTGCACCGGAGCTCGCGAGCAGCCTCGATGCCGATGTGACTTGCGATGCCATCCTGGGCGGCCGCCTCAGCCTCCATCAACCGCGCAAAGGCCATCGGGCCGGAACGGATGCGGTGCTGCTTGCGGCGGCGGCCCCTGCGGACGCCGCGGGCCTTGTGCTCGATGCGGGTGCCGGTGTCGGCACGGCCGGGCTGATCCTCGCGCTGCGCTGTCCGGTGGTAAGCCTTGGCCTCATCGACAATGATCCGATCGTCTCACGGCTCGCTAAGGACAATCTGGCGCTCAACGGACTGGCCGGGCGGGGCATCGTCCATGAGGCCGATATTTTCTCGGGCGCAAGCCGCCGTGCGGCCGGTCTTGCGCCTGGCACCGCCAGCCTCGTTCTCACCAATCCGCCATTTGAGGATCCCGACCGCGCGCGGGCTTCGCCGCATGCCGGCAAACGCAGCGCCCATCTCATGCCGGAAGGCGGTGCGGATATGCTGAGCGGCTGGATCAGAGCCTGTCTCGCGCTTCTGGGGCCGGGCGGCACATTTTTGATGATTCACCGGCCGGAGGCCTTGCCCGCGATCCTTACCGCCTGCGGCCATCGGATCGGCGCGGTGACGGTCATGCCCATCCATCCGCAAAGGGACAGACCGGCCAATCGCATTCTTTTGCGCGGCAAGAAAGGCAGCAAGGCGCCTTTTGCCTTGGCACCGGCTTTGATTCTGCAAGACCAGGGGCGCTTCACGCCGCTGGCCGAAGCCATCCACCGCGGCGAGGCCCTGATCGATTGGTGAACCAAAGCGTTTTCGAGCGAAGCTCCAAGAAAAAGGCCGGTTCGGAAACCGGCCTTCAGAACGCCATGAGTTATGTCTGCCGGAAGACAGGGCTCACCAGCGGTGCCAGCGATGCCAACGGTGCCAGCGATGCCAACGGTACCAAGCCTGTTCGGTCTTGGGGGCCGCTACCGGCTGTTCAGCCGCTTGCACGGCGGGAGCAGCCTGGGTCAGACCGGCCGGAGCCGCATTCGTGAGGCTCGTCAGGCCGAAGGCCGTGCCGAGAAGCGTACTCGCAGTTAAAACGACTTTAAGACTCAAATTCATGTCTCACTCCTCCGGCCTAATGGCCTTTGCTCTCGTTTTCCAGGTCTGGGATTGTTGAGCTTCGCCCAATCCTCCCAAGAGCCATTTAGGGTATTCATCCTGGAAGACCAGCCAACGCAGATTAGCAGAACGAAGCTTTATGTCATCAGCATGAAGAGGAAAGGCTTGATTAACCCTTCCCGCGCCGCGTAAGCGCGGTGACGGTTGAAATAAGGGTCCGTTCGCGACTGCGAAAAGTTCGCTTTCAATCGCGCCGAACGCGGATTAGAGCATGATCGCCGCATGATCCTATCCAAAAAGTCTGCAA
>JAATEW010000062.1 GCA_015655535.1 Hyphomicrobiales bacterium
AGGCGCGGCGCGGCTCCTTGCCGATGACGATGATCGAATAGCGGCCAAGCGCATGCGCCGACAATTCCTCGACGAGCTTCGTCGCTGCCATCCCCTGCCCGATGATGACGAGAGGCTCACTCATCACGCCGCTTCGACAAAACGATTGCGCTCGTAGAGGAATTTCAGCACGGCTTCGCGCGCGGCGAGATAGGCCGGATGGCTCGCAAGTTCGAGCCTTTTGCGCGGACGTGGCAGGGCGATGTCGAGCACGTCGCCGATATGGGCCGAAGGTCCGTTGGTCATCATCACGATGCGATCGGAGAGCAGCACGGCCTCGTCGACATCATGCGTAATCATGATGACCGTGTTCCCGAGATTGACATGGATCTGCATGAGCGAATCCTGCAGATGCGCACGCGTCAAGGCATCGAGCGCACCGAAGGGCTCGTCGAGCAGCAGCACCTTCGGTTGCATGGCGAGCGCGCGGGCGATGCCGACGCGCTGTTTCATGCCGCCGGAAATCTCCGACGGCCTTTTGTCCTTGGCATGGCCCATCTGCACGAGATCGAGATTATGCAGCGTCCAATCGCGGCGCTCCTTCTTCGACTTCGTTTTGCCGAAGACTTTATCGACCGCGAGATTCACATTGTCGAAAACGGTGAGCCAAGGCAGCAGCGAATGGTTCTGGAAAACCACCGCGCGGTCCGGACCAGGCGTATTCACTTCCTGATCTTCGAGCAGGATCACGCCGGACGAAACTTTGGTGAGGCCAGCGACAAGGTTCAGCAATGTCGACTTGCCGCAACCGGAATGGCCGATGATCGCAACGAATTCGCCTTCATCGACCGTCAGATTGATGTCCTTCAAGACCTCGCTCGCGGTGCCGCGTTGCGAAAAGACCTTGTCGACGTGATCGATCTTTAAAAAATTGCGTTTGAGCGAAGCCATGGCCTTTGTCCTCAATTCGCAGGCGTGCCGCGCGCGGCCAAAGTGCCGAGCGCCGACACAAGACGATCCAGCACGAAGCCGACGATGCCGATATAGGCGAGCGCGACGATGATGTCGGGAATGCGCGACGAGTTCCACGCGTCCCAGATAAAGAAGCCGATGCCGACGCCGCCGGTCAGCATCTCAGCCGCGACGATCGCAAGCCATGCGAGGCCGATGCCGATCCGAAGACCGGTGAAAATATAAGGCGCCGCCGAAGGCAGCATGATGCGCCAGAAAAATTCGAAATGATTGAGCCGCAGCACCGCCGCGACATTGCGATAGTCTTGCGGAATGTTCCTGATGCCGACGGCCGTGTTGATGATGATCGGCCATATGCTCGTAATGAAGATCACGAAGATCGCCGACGGGCGGCTGTCGCGGAAGGCCGCGAGCGCGATCGGCAGCCAGGCGAGCGGCGGCACCGTGCGCAAAATCTGAAAGACCGGGTCTAGCCCGCGCATCGCCCAATCGGATTGGCCGATGAGCGCGCCGAGTAGGACGCCGGCGATGGCCGCGAGACCGAAGCCGAAGGCCACGCGCTCCAGCGACACCAGCACGCGCCAGCCGAGGCCTATGTCCTGGCTGCCGTAGTCGAAGAAAGGATGCAGGATCAGATCCTGTGCTTGCGCCCAGACGGTGGAGGGCGGCGGCAGGCTCGCGCCGGGCTTTTCGCAGAGAAGCTGCCAGATGAGCAGAAGGATCGCGACCGTCACCAAGGGCGGCACGACTTTCCTCAAAAGGCCCATGCCGAGCGAGGCGAGTTTTCCCCAAATCGGCCGGCGCTGTGACGCGAACTTGACGACGATCGGCGCGGCGACCGCGATCGGCGGCCTTGAGTCCTGTCCGTCAGTGTTCGTGGTGTGCAAGGCGAGGCCCATTACTCAAGTCCTTTGAAGTTCGGCTCGATGCGACGGAATTTCAAGAGATGCGTTTGATCGAAAGGCTCGCGAGATAGGCAGCCGGATCGGCCGGATCGAAGACTTTCCCGTCGAAGAAAGTCTCCTTCCCGCGCGAGGTCGAAGCCGGAATGTCGGCCGCTCCGACGCCGAGCGTCTTCGCGGCCTCGCGCCAGAGATCCTCGCGATTGACCTTGTCGACGAGCGCCTTGATATCAGTCGCAGGATCGAACTTGCCCCAGCGGATATCTTCGGTCACGAACCAAGTGTCGTGGCTCTTATAGGGATAAGAGACGCCGCCGGCCCAAAACTTCATGTAAAGGTCGGTGCCCTTGGCGACGCGGCCATTGCCGTAGTTAATGTCGCCCTTGAGGCGCCCGAGAATATCGGCGGGCGGCACGTTAAACCATTGACGGCGGCTGAGGATCGCGGCCATCTCGTCTTTGTTTTCTTGTTTGTCGCACCATTGCTGGGCTTCCATCGCGGCCATCAGCAGAGCTTGCGTGGTCTTCGGATATTTGTCGGCGAAGGCGGCGCGGACGCCGAGTGCCTTCTCGGGATGTTTCTTCCAGATCTCGCCGGTCGTGCAGGCCGTATAGCCGATGCCCTGATTGACAAGCTGCTCGTTCCAGGGCTCGCCAACGCAAAAGGCATCCATATTGCCGACCTTCATGTTCGCGACCATCTGCGGCGGCGGAACGACGATGGTCGAGACATCCTTATCGGGGTCAATGCCGCCAGCGGCGAGCCAATAGCGAATCCAGAGATCATGCGTACCGCCGGGGAAAGTCATGGCGACTTTCACCTCTTTGCCTTGCGCTTTCTTCGCAGCGAAAGCCGCCTTCAAGGGCGAAGAGTCGATGCCGACCTTCAGGTCGGCATATTCGCTCGCAACCGAAATCCCCTGGCTGTCGTAGTTGAGGCGCGCCAGAATATACATCGGCACGGGCACATTGTTTTGCGTGACCTTGCCGGCCGAGATCAGATAGGGCAGAGGCGACAATATATGCGCGCCGTCGATGCCATTGGCGTCCGAGCCGAGCACGAGATTGTCGCGCGTGGTGCCCCAGGAGGCCTGCTTCGAGACCTCGGCATTCTTCAACCCATATTTGTCGAAGATGCCTTTCTCTTTGGCGATGATCAGAGGCGCCGCATCGGTCAAGGCAATATAGCCGAGCACGACCTTATCGACCTCCGGCCCGGCCGCATCGGCAAAGACGCCCCCCGGAAATCCCATAGCCCCAAAGGCTGCGAGACCGGCGGAGGATTTCAAAAACGCCCGGCGCGTCGAGCCGCCATCGATTTTGGGGCCGCCATTGATCTCGGAATGGGTCGCGTCCGTCACTGTCGAGAGAATGCCCATAGCCAAGTTTCGACTCCAAAAGAGGGTTGAAAAACGCAAAAAGCCGCTGGTTCACGCTGCCACATCCTTATGGCAGGTGAAATCAGCGGCATTGCTGAGCGTCTAGCCCCTCGTTGGACAAGATGCGATATGTCCATCTAATAGCCGAAAAAAGCCTTTAAAGTCAATATGTTATATGCCTATATGCCAGGCATGTCTTGCTTAAATCTTAGCTCCATTGCTTAATTCTTAATCCGGCCAAAGACCTCAAGCTTGAGGGTTTCAGCCGGTTCGAAATGAGCGTCGCCAGCGAGATCCGGCCGGTAGACGGAGCGCGCCTTGGCGTCCTGTCCGTCCGCGACTTGGCCGGCTGCGCGCATCTGGGCGTAGAGCCAATCGGCATGCGCCGGATTGGCGAAAGTCGCAGCCCGGTCGAGCCTTATCGTCGCCGTCTTCACCTTGGGCTCACGCTCCGGATCGAGGATCGCGCACAAAAGCTCGATCGGGACATGGAGGCCCGCGTCCTGCGACAGAAGATAGGCGAGATCTTCGATATGGTTTTTGTCGGAGGCCCAATCGGCGGCGGCTCTGATCGCGCGCGACAGGGCTTTGACGCTATCGGGATCGGCGGAGGCGGCATCGGCCCGAAAAGCCAGGAGCTTTTCGGGACAATTGCGGACAATGTCGCGGCCGCGATGAACGATGTATCCGACACCCGCCTCCACCGCGAGGCCGTTCCATGGCGCACCGACGCAGAACCCGTCGATCACGCCGCTGCGCAAGCTCTCGACCATGAAGGGCGGCGGCACGACAATGAGATTGACGTCGGTTTTCGATTCAAGCCCGCCGGCCGAAAACCAGAGACGCAATTGATAATGATGCGTCGAAAACGGAAAGACATGCGCGAAAGTCAAAGGCGCGGCACTGTCAGCACGCCGTTTCGCGACGATTTTCGCAAGCGCCTGTGCCGTGACGTAGGGATCGGCGGGATCGCCCTCCGCTATCGACATCACTTCGGCATAAAGCGGCCGCGATAAAGTAATGGCATTGCCGTCGAGCCCCAAGGCTACGGGAGCGACGAGCGGAATTTCGATATAGCCGAGACCAAGACAAACCGCCATGGCGGACGGCGCCAGCATATGGGCGGCATCGAAAATGCCGACGCCAAGTTTGTCGCGGATATTCGCCCAAGAGGTTTCTCGAACGAGATCGAGATCGAGGCCCTCGGCGGCGGCGAAATCATAGGCCCGCGCGACATGAAGAAGCGCCGAGTCGACCAGCGGAATATAGCCGATGCGGAGGGTTTTCGTCATCGCAGCAACTCCGCGGCCATGATAATCGAACGCGCCACGTCGGCGATCTTCTTGTTCTCGTTCATCGCCGTCTTGCGCATCATCGCATAGGCCTGCTCTTCGGGGATCGACTTCGCCTTCATCACGATGGCCTTGGCGCGATCGATCGCCTTGCGGTCCTCCAATTGCAGCTTGGTCGATTCCAACTCGTCCTTCAGCTTAGTGAAGGCGTTGAACCGCCGGATCGTGATATCGAGGATCGGCTTGACGCGCTCCTTGCGCAGCCCATCGACAATATAGGCCGAGACGCCGGCATCGATCGCGGCATTGATCATGGACGTATCCGAATTGTCGACGAACATCGCAATCGGCCGGTCCATCGTGCGGCTGACCTCGAACATTTGTTCGAGCACGTCGCGGCTCGGGCTTTCGAGATCGATGATGATGACGTCGGGCGTCAACGCATTCACCCGGGCGAGAATGTCGGAGGTGTCATCGATGTGAATGACCTCGCAATGGCCCGCTTCGCGGAGACCGTCGCGCAGAACGGCCGCGCGAAGCGGGTTTTTATCGATGACGACGATTCGAAGATCCACATCCACGCGGGAGGCCTCTGGAGCAGTTCCGCTCGAGTGTATACTCAAACGATACGAAACCGCCCTCTTCTTTAAACCAGGGTATGTTCTGTCGGGCGCGCCCGATGTGATAGAGTCAAGAACCGGTTCCGGCAACAGCCTCGACCGGCGCCGGGCTCGCGCCGCTGAAAAGCGCCTCATATCCGGAAAGAACGCATAAATTTGCGTGGAATCGAGCAAAGCCGAGGTTTGGCGTCAAGCCTTCGTTAGATCAATGGGCAGAAGCTCGCTCCATGCCCACGCCCGCGAAGCCCTTCGGCAGACGCAATCTGCCTGTTCCACAGCCTTCTTCTCGGCCTGAGGCGGCCGCGGCGAGCCGCGACGCCGCGGAGCCGGCACAGACGCTTGCGCCTTCTTCCAATGCCGTCTCGACACCCGAGTCGGAAGCGCTTTTGAAATTCACGGCCGCATTGGCCGAGGAAAAGCAAAAAGCACAACAGGATAAATATACCGGCGGCGGCGCGTTGATCGTCCCGGCTTCGGGGCGCGCAGCGCTTCTGGCCGGGCTTGTGGTCGCCTGTCTTCATGCGAGCCTCGATCTCGGCGCAAGCGTCGCGCTTGGTCAAAAGCTCGGCACGATCTCAATCGACGGGCAGGCGCTTCCCATCGTGCCGCTCATTCTTTTGGGCAGCCTCTGGGCCGGCGCCGAATCGAGCGTGACGGGTATTTTCTTCGTCCGCACGCTGCTCGCGCCGCTACAAATGACTCATATCGCAGCCTATGCGATCTGCGGCGGTCTCGTCGCTTTGGCCTATGCCGCCATCATGCAGGCGCTGGGATGGGGCAATTTCGAGGGCTTGCCAGTCGATGTCGCGATGGGCGTCGGCGCCGGTTTCTTCTACAGGCTCTTCGCTGGCACGCGACCCGCCTGACGCGGCGCACCTTCGCGTCATCAATCCTTATTGGAGCATTGCTTTTATCGCGCCGGCACGATTGAACTGTCCAATCGGGCCGCGATTCTCTCGCCCCAATCGGATGAGTTCCTTCATGCGCAGACGCCTCACACCGCCGACATTTCCCGTCTTCATTATTTCCTTGATTCTCGCCGTCCTGGCCGTGGTCAGCATGTTCACGAATGTGCCGGTCATCGGACATTATCTCGCGGGGCAACACCGCTTCTGGGTGATGGGCGCGGCCTATCTGATCTTGTTCATCGGAGTCCTCTTCGACGGTCTCTGAATCACTGCTTGAATTGTTACGCATGAAACATCGGATCGCCGATGTTTCACCTTTCTGTGATGCCGGGAATAAGAAGCATCATGGGCGAGTCTCTATCGTAGTTCGCAAATTCGAATGAGCTCGAATTTGCTGACGTCATAGCGATAGGAGCAAAACCATGACCACGACTTCTCGCACCGTTGCAAAGCTCGGTTTAATCGTGGCGATCGTCACGTCCATTTCAGGCAGCGCATTCGCGCAGCAATATCCGGTTCAGCCTCGCGCCCAAGACTTCAGCGCGGTCTATGGCGGATCGAGCACGTCCGATGGTTTCGCAGCCTACAACCGTGATCTCAACGGCATTCCCTGCGGCGTCGCGTGCAGCCCATCCGGCACGGCAGGACGTCTCGGCTTCGGCGCAAGCCCGGCCCATCCGGAAGGCCCGGGCAACTTCTCCGACTGAGTTTCGGAAAGCTCATGGCAAGAATGATCGGCCACAATGGCGTGGCCGATCATTGCGTTTTTGCTAATTTGGCCGCCGTCCAAAGCGTTTAAAAAAATTTAGCAATGCCGGGAATAACGGACAATCCGTCCGAGTCTCTCATCCGACCCGCACGAGCAGGGTCCGATATTCATCGGACCAAGCGGGCAAAGGCAGGATGGGATGAACGAAGATGAAAAATTGAGCGGCCTCAATCGCCGTGGCGCACTCGAATGCATGTTATGGGCAGGCACGGGTGTCCTATGGACCATCGCAGGTGGGGTTCCGGCCTCGAAGCTGATCGGCAGCGCATTGGCCGCGCCGGAGGCAGCCGATAAGGGGTTCTCCTTCATCCAGATTTCAGACAGTCATATCGGCTTTTCGAAGCCCGCCAATCCCGATGCGCTCGGGACCTTGAAGGAATCGATCGACAAGATCGCCGCCATGCCGGCAAAGCCGGCCTTTCTGATTCACACTGGCGATATCACGCATCTCTCCAAGCCGAAGGAATTCGACGACGCGGCGCAGGTGATCGGCGGCTTGAAGATCGATGGCCATTATGTGCCAGGCGAGCACGATTACATCGACGAGGATCGCGGCAAGGCCTATCTCGAACGCTATGGGAAAGACACCAAGGGCGCCGGATGGTATTCCTTCGATCAGGCCGGCGTGCATTTCGTCGGACTCGTCAATGTCGTCGATCTGAAGGCCGGCGGGCTTGGCAATCTCGGCCCGGAGCAACTCGCCTGGCTCAAAGCCGATCTCGAATCCCGTTCGGCTTCGCAGCCGATCGTCGTCTTCTCGCATATTCCGCTATGGCTGGTTTATCCCGAATGGGGATGGGGCACGGAGGATGGCGCACAGGCGCTTGCGCTTCTGGCGCGTTTCGGTTCGGTCACCGTGCTCAACGGCCATATCCATCAGTTGATGCAAAAGATCGAGGGCAAGGTCACGTTCCATACCGCCCTATCGACGGCTTTTCCGCAGCCGGCACCCGGTACCGCGCCTTCGCCAGGGCCGAAACTTGTGCCGGCTGGTGAATTACGAAGCCTGCTCGGCGTCTCGACCGTGGTCTATCGTCAAGGCACGGAGAAGCTTGCCGTCACCGATCATCCTTTGTCGGAGGCCGTGTGATGATGTCGAAGACCAGCGCGAAATCGCGCCGTCCTTTTTGGACGGCGTTGACTGTCGCCGCTCTGCTCGCATCTCCGCCTGCCCGCGCCGCGGAAGCCGATGCCGCAACGGAAAATATCGTCACGATCGACAATTTCGCCTTTACGCCGAATGCGCTCACAGTGAAAGCCGGAACGAAAGTCACATTCGTGAATCATGATGATATTCCGCATTCGATCGTCGCGAGCGACGGGCAATTCCACTCGAAAGCCCTCGACACGGATGATACATTCGTCTTTACTTTCGCGGCCTCTGGCAGCTTCGGCTATTTCTGCGGCCTGCATCCGCATATGACCGCCAAGATCGTCGTCGTGCCATGAAGGCATGGCGATCTGGCCCATGGGGGACGACGGCTCCGCGACTGCACCATGCGAGGTCATGTGACGAGCACTCCGGCAGAACGGCTCTTCACCGAAGTGGTCTTGCCGCATCTCGACGATGCATTGACCCTGGCGCGATGGCTCACCGGCAATGCGACCGATGCCCAGGATGTCGTGCAAGAGGCCTGTTTGCGCGCCTTCAAGGCGTTCGAAGGGGGTCGTATAGAGAATCCCCGTGCGTGGCTTTTGACCATTACGCGCAATGCCGCCTTCACCTGGCTCGCGCGCAATCGTCCGAAAAGCCTGGTCCTCACCGCCGACCCGGATATGGAGGAAACTGCGGGCAGCGCCGAAAGACCGGAAACGCCGGAGGAGGCCGTGACCGCGGCGGCGGACGCGGATAGGTTGGAAAAAGCAATGGCGGCTTTGCCGCAGGCCTATAGAGAAACAATCGTCATGCGTGAGATCAACGGTCTGGCCTATCGCGAGATTGCCGAGGTGACGGGCGTCCCCATCGGCACCGTGATGTCGCGCCTGGCTCGCGCCCGCAATCTGCTGATTGCTGCCCTCGCCGAGCCCAAGGATAGGCCATGACAGATGTCACGAGCGAGCCGCAACCTGCTCGCGACAGAACGCTGCTTTTGCAAGCCGCGCTCGACGGCGAGCTCGACGCCACGGCCATGCTGCTTTTCGAGAGGCAATTGGTGGAAGATCCGGCGCTCGCCGCCGAATATCGCAGGCTCGGCGCTCTGCGGCAGGCGATCCATGACAAGCTGCCCAAGCTGCGGGCTTCGGAGGATTTTCGCAACCGCATGGAGGCGATCGCCACTCCGCCACCCCCTGTGGCCCAGCTGGCCAGAAAATGGTTCGGCGAATGGCAGCAAACGGCCATGGCCGCGTCTCTCGCGCTGGCGCTCGGCAGCGGCCTGACCTTCCTCATGCTGCCGCGGCAAGGCCCCGACGTGACGCAGACCCTCATCGCCGGGCATGTGCGCGGCATGATCGCCGACCAGCCAACGGATGTCGCGAGTTCCGACCGCCACACCGTCAAACCCTGGTTCGCCACGCGGGTCACGCAAGCGCCGCAGGTGGTCGATCTCAGCGCCGCCGGCTTTGCGCTGGCCGGCGGCCGGGTCGATGTGATCGACGACAAGCCTGTCGCAACGCTCGTCTTCCGCCATCTCAAGCATGTGATCAGCGTGAGCGAATTGCCGGGCACCCCGGCGCATTGGGGATTGGTGGAAGGTCACCGCATGATCAAGGGCTATTCCACCTACACCTGGACCACGGGCGAGACGCCCGACAACAAGACGACGTATATCGCCGTCTCGGACATAGCGCCGGGCGAACTCGACGCTTTGGCCGCGGCCTTCCGCAAGGCGGTTGCAGCGGAGCATTGACTTTGTCCGCTGGCCAGCGGTTTTGGGGATGATGATCCCGAAGACCACAGCAAAAAACCTCCGCGCTTTTTGGGGAGCCTGCCTCCTCATTACCGTGCTTTTTCCCTCGGCTGCGCGCGTCGAAACCGTCGAAAGCGCAACGGGGCAGGTTCAAATCCACAATTTGACCTTCACGCCGGGTGTACTCACGGTGAAAGCCGGAACCGAGGTCACCTTCACAAACCGTGACGGTATTCTGCATTCGGTCATCGCGCGAGACGGGCGGTTCGATTCAGGAGCCCTCGACACCGACGAGAGTTTCGCCTTCACTTTTGCGACGCCGGGGGAGTACAGCTATTTCTGCGGGCTGCACTCGCATATGACCGCTAAGATCGTCGTCGTGCCGTGAGGCCTGGATGACCCCGCCCGCAACTTCCGCCAGCGGTGGCGGCGGGGCCGTGACTTGGCCAAGAGCGCGATTGGCCCCATATTAGGGTCATGCCGAAAGCCCCCAAAACACCCGTTAAATCCGCCCCCAAATCGCCCGCGAGCAAAACGCCACGCTCCAAGGCCTCGAAACCAGACGTAAAGCCGCTCGGCGAGCATCTTGCCGCCCTGCTCAACCCCGCCCTGAACGAGCGCCGCCCCGGCCTCGAAGAAGCGCCGCAATCTCCCTATGACGCCGGGCCCGTCTCGCGCATCGATGCGCAATTGGCCAAGGTTTTGGGCTACGAGGCCGGTCCCGACGCTCAGACCGCGCCGCAGCGCTCCGTGTCGCATCCGCCGGGCATGACTGGCGCCGCCGCCACGGTCGAATCCCTGAAGGATCTGCTCGAGCGCGGCGATCCGAACCTGCGCGAGAAAAAGCCCTGGACGCCGCACCGGCCGGACCGCCCCGACAAAAGCGAGGGCGGCGTTCCGTTCAAGATCGTGTCGGAATATGAGCCCAAGGGCGACCAGCCCGCCGCCATCGACGAGCTTGTCTCCGGCATCAAGGCGCATGAGCGCGATCAGGTCCTGCTCGGCGTGACGGGCTCCGGCAAGACCTTCACCATGGCGCAGGTGATCGCCCGCACTCAACGCCCCGCCCTGGTTCTGGCGCCGAACAAAACACTCGCCGCACAGCTCTACGGCGAGTTCAAAAGCTTCTTCCCGGATAACGCGGTCGAATATTTCGTTTCCTATTACGACTACTATCAGCCGGAAGCCTATGTGCCGCGCACCGACACCTACATTGAGAAAGAATCCTCGATCAACGAGCAGATCGACCGGATGCGCCACGCCGCGACCCGCTCGCTGCTCGAACGCGACGACGTGATCATCGTCTCCTCGGTCTCCTGCATCTACGGTATCGGTTCGGTCGAGACCTATACGGCGATGACCTTCACCGTGAAAGTCGGCGAGAAGATCGATCAGCGCCAGCTCATCGCAGACTTGGTCGCGCTTCAATATAAGCGCTCGGCTGGCGATTTTTCCCGCGGCGTGTTCCGCGTGCGCGGCGATACGATCGAGTTGTTTCCGGCCCACTATGAGGACCGCGCCTGGCGTGTGTCCTTCTTCGGCGACGAGATCGAATCGATTGTGGAATTCGATCCGCTCACCGGCCGGAAGACGCAGGATCTCGAATTCATCAAGGTCTATGCGAATTCGCACTATGTGACGCCGCGCCCGACACTTCTGCAATCGATCAAGGGCATTAAGCAGGAGCTGCGTCAGCGCCTCGACGAACTCAACAATGCGAACCGCCTGCTCGAAGCGCAGCGCCTCGAGCAGCGCACGATCTTCGATCTCGAAATGCTGGAGGCGACGGGCTCTTGCGCCGGCATCGAGAATTATTCGCGCTATCTAACCGGCCGCAAGCCGGGCGAGCCGCCGCCGACGCTTTTCGAATATCTGCCGGACAATGCCATCGTCTTCACCGACGAAAGCCACGTCACCGTGCCGCAGATCGGCGGCATGTATCGCGGCGACTTTCGGCGCAAGGCGACGCTCGCCGAATATGGCTTCCGCCTGCCTTCCTGCATGGACAATCGGCCGCTGCGTTTCGAGGAATGGGACGCGATGCGGCCGCAAACAGTGCATGTCTCGGCGACGCCTGGCTCATGGGAAATGGAGCGCACCGGAGGCATTTTCGTCGAACCGGTGATCCGTCCGACCGGCCTCATCGATCCGCCAGTCGAGATACGGCCCGTCCGGACGCAGGTGGACGATGTGATGGACGAGATCAGACTCACCTCGCAGAACGGCTATCGAACACTCATCACCGTGCTGACCCAGCGCATGGCCAAGGATCTGACCGAATATTTGCACGAGCGTGGCGTCAGCATCCGCTCCAAGAATTCGGACATAGACACGATCGAGCGCATCGA
>JAATEW010000275.1 GCA_015655535.1 Hyphomicrobiales bacterium
ACTCTTCACCGTCAATCATGTGCATGATGAACACTTCTTCGTGGCCCGGCGCGCCATGATAGTTTGTTCTGAAGATTTCACCCTTATACTCGAATTCGCGTATCATGTTCCCCCGCCGACTCTTCTCAGTTGGGTTGCGACAATATGAAATAGATCCACCCGCAGCGATCTACCAAGCGTGGCGACAATAAACATGGGGCTTGGCCGAGGTCAAGTCGCTCTTACTACCCTGCTTTCAGGCAATGTGATGTTTCATTCAAAGCTTGCCGCATATAAAATATTTTTGAGGAGAATATAAATAGATAGATAAAGAATATAAAAGGCACCCAAGTTTTTTGTATTTATTCATTTCCATCTGCACCGAAAATAACACCATTCTGAAATATTCGATTTGTAAAATACACTCAGATATACGTATCTGTTCTTATGAATTTGAGCATGACATTTAGCGGAGCGAAGGAATCCAGACTAGAATAACAGTTTCAGACGATGACTGGATTGCTTTGTCGTCATAGCCCCGTCATTTATGACCGACCTCACGCTTCGTAGATCGCAGCAGATGGATTCTGAATTGTCGCTAACCCAAACGAGAAGAGTCGGCGGGAACATGATTTGAGAATTTGAATACAAGGGCGAAATCTTCAGGGTCAACGCGCATGGCGCTCCGGGCCACGAAGAGGTTTTCATCATGCACATGATTGACGGTGAAGAGTTGGGCGAAATGTCGATCGATCGCATGATGGAAGAAAACGATACCGAGGCGCCGATCGAACAGATTTGTGTTGACCTTTGCGAGAAGCTGATTCCCGAGCGCCGGCTTCAAGTGGCGCGAAGTGAAGCCTGCTTTCCAGATCCACAACGGCAAGCAGGATCATATGGCCGAGTAATCGGTCGTTCGGTCGCTATCTATTAAAACACCAGGGTGCGGCCATCGTCCGCGCCCTGGTGTTTTTTATTGTACGCGCGTCACGATGCGCCATAGCGATTGGCGACATCATGCGCGATCTTCTCGCCTTCCGCTAAAAAGCGCTTGATGATGACCTGCGCATTCGGGGTGCAAGCCCGGTAGGAAATTTCATAACCGTGGAAACCGCGATTATAGGCGCCGGCCAGATGTTCCTTGCGCGTTGCGGTCTTGGCTTCGGAATCGAGAAGCGCCTGCATCCGGCCGCGCCAGCTCTCCGCATCGGTATTGCCGCAAATATCCCGCAGATAGGTCAAAGCCCCGAGGATTTCGGAAAGCCGCAAAAGCTCCGGCTCATAGGGCGGCGGCGCTTCGTCCGCGCCTGTTGCCGCCTGGCCTTCGGTCTTTGCCGCGTCCGGCTTTGGCGCTGTGGCTTGCGGCGCGAGGTTGAGATGGCGCCGCGGAATCTGCGGGCTTCGCCGGACGCGCGGCGGAGGCGCTGCCTGCTGCGGCTGCGGGGAGAAGAAGTTCATGCCGGGCCAGCCTTGAGCGAGAGCGCCGCCAAAGCCGAAGCAGAGCGCTGCGAGAGCGGCGGCGCATATCCGCAAGCTTCGGGAGGCAATCGAGGCGTTTGGCATCAATCCCTCATGCGCGGTTGACCGGCAGCGCCTTCGCGCTCTCGATCACATAAGCGAGCCTCGGGGTTAACGGCAGGTTGCCGATCGCCTCGGTGGCGGTCCAAAGGATTTCGCTGACTTCCTCATTCATGCGGCCGTCGCCCGAGGCCCAGGTGCCGACGAAATTCGCAATGACGAAATGGCGCTTCACGCGCGTCTCCGCGTCGTGCTCGATCATTTCGACATGGCGGTTGAAGGTCAGCGGACCCGCTTTCATCTCGACTTCTTCCCATAATTCGCGTCGCGCGGCCTCTTCCAAATGCTCGCCGCATTCGACGAGGCCACCCGGCAGCGAGAAAAGATTTTCGAGGGGCGGCCTGGCGCGCCTGACGAGCAGCACCTCGTCGTCGCGAAAGAGCGCGATGCTCACCGCGAGAAGCGGGAAGGCCGGATAGAGACGCCTATCCTGATTGGATTGCGTCACGGATAGAGCCTTTCTTTGGTCCAGGGCGCGTCGAGCCCGTCGCGGCTGAACCTGACGCGGTTATGCAGGCGGAACACGCCGTCGGCCCAGAACTCCATGGCGAGCGGTTTGATCCGATAGCCGACCCAATAAGGCGGCCGCGGAATTTTGCCGATCGCATAGGTGAGCGCGAATTTGGCGACGGCGGCCTCAAGCGCGAAACGGCTTTCGAGTGGCCGCGATTGCTGGCTCGCCCAAGCCCCGATCCGGCTCTCCCGTGCGCGGCTATCGAAATAGGCGTCGGCCTCGGCATCGCTCACGCGCTCGACCGGACCGCGAAAGCGCACCTGCCGGCGCAGGGATTTCCAATGCAGGACTCCGGCGGCCTTCATATTGGCCTCGAGCTCACGGCCTTTCGCGCTTTCCGCATTGCTATAGAATGTAAATCCGGCGGAACTGGCCGATTTCAGAAGAACCATGCGGACATCCGGCAGACCTGTGGTATCGACGGTCGCGAGCGCCATCGCATCCGGGTCGTTGAGCTCGCTCTTTTTCGCCTCGTCGAACCAGCTGTCGAACACGGCAAAGGGCTCGACGGCTTCGGTGAAGTCACTGCCTATTAACGTTTTCAATGCTACCCCTCGTTGGTACCAGATCGGGATGAGCAAAAGTTTGAGCGGTTTTGCGCCCGCATCCCGCTCTAAACAATTGGATCGATCACGTTCATGACTTTTGATTGATACAATCAAAAATCATGGTGATCTAATGCTGCGTGACAGGTGAGGGCGTGCGCCCCAATCGGACTTACGGATCTTTCCGGACTCATTATAGCAGCCAGGTCGGCCCCGAGCGGCCCCTATGGCCGGGCTTTCGCGCAGGCGGCTTCGTGCTCGCGGCGCTTGCGTCTTCCGGCTGTTCCATCTCCATGCCGATCCCTTCGCTCGTCAGCCATACCGACGAGGATGCCACCGCCTCGATTTCGCGGCCGTTGTTTGCCGAGTCCCTCGGTCCGGAGGACGCGCGCCGCGCCAAAGCAGCTATGACCACGGCGCTCGATCCGCAAGGCGCCGGATCGACGGTTGCCTGGAACAATCCCGATTCGGGCGCCAAAGGGAATTTTGTCCCCGTCGGCAAGGCCTATCCCGAAAATGAACGGGTCTGCCGGGCCTTCCTCGCCGAAATCGAGCTCAAAAACGGTGACAAGTCATTGCAGGGTACAGCTTGCGCCGACAAGGACGGAAATTGGACCGTCACGGACACCAAGCCCTGGAAGAAGACCTGATATAGGCTTGATCCGGCTCATTTTATGCGGGTGGCCGTGAGCTTAACCTGCGGTGAAAGCCTTGCGGCCGGTAAATTTTCACCCAAATTATGAGCGAGACATGTGCGCTTGCGCCGATCAAGGGCTAGTGTGGAAATTGGGCTCCTTCAATGCGTGATCCATATACAGTTTTAGGTGTGCCGAAGACGGCGGATGCGGCCGAAATCAAAAAGGCATATCGCAAGCTCGCCAAAAAATACCATCCCGACCAGAGCACCGATGCCAAGGCGAAAGACAAATTCGCCGAGATCGGCTCCGCCTATGAGATTATCGGCGATGAGAAGAAACGCGGTGCCTACGACCGCGGCGAAATCGATGCCGAAGGCAAGCCGCGGTTTCAGGGCTTTGAAGGTTTTGGAGCAGGCGCGGGCGGTCCGGGCGCGTCGGGATTTTCCCGGCAGGCCCCCGGCGGCGGCTACGAGCATTTCGAATTCAATCTCGGCGGCGGCCGGGGTGGCGGCGGCGGTTTCGACGCGAGCGATCTTTTCGCCGATCTTTTCGGCAATGCTGGCCGGCGTGGCGGCGGGGGCCAGCAGGCGCGGACGCCGCAAAAGGGCGCCGACGCCGCGGCGAGCGTCACGATCGGCCTGGCCGAAGCCGTGAAAGGCACCACGGCGCGGGTCGCGCTGCCGACAGGTCGCACGCTCGACGTCTCGGTGCCGGCGGGTATTGAGGAGGGCAAGCAGATCCGTCTCAAGGGCCAGGGTTATGCCTCGCCCGTCGGCGGCGAAGCGGGCGACGCCATGGTGACGGTCCAGATCGCCAAGCACCCCTATTTCAAGGTGGAGGGGCGCGATCTGCGGCTCGATCTGCCGGTCACGCTTTATGAGGCGGTGCTGGGCGCCAAGGTCAATGTACCGACGCTTAATGGCGCCGTCGAACTCGCTGTGCCCGCGGGCAGCAGCGGCGGTCGCACCTTGCGGCTGCGCGGCAAGGGCCTGCCCAATGCGCAAGGCGGAGCGGGCGATCTTTTCGTGACCCTGCGGATCGTCCTGCCGGAGACGGCGGACCCCGAACTCACGGCCTTGATGCGCAAGTGGGAAGCTGACAAGCGCTATGATCCGCGCAAGGATCTGATCTGAGTTGGCGAAAATGGTCAGCGGGACGGGTTCGACGCCCCGACCCGCGCATGGATGCGCTGGGCAATGTCGAGAAGCGCGGTCTCGGGCAGGCGTCCGGCCAGGGCGAAATGGCCGATCCGTTCCGGCCAATCGATCGAGCGCAGCGGCGGCACGTCCGTTGTGCGGAAGTTGAAGCTCTGGGTCGGCGACGCCTTTTCCAGGCAAAGCGTCAAGGGGTCGCCCGCCTTAGTGGCCAGGAACAGGCAAAGCGCCGGATCGCTGGCCGCCGTCCCGATCTGAAAGCCCTCGACCGAAAGCTCCAAGGCGGCCAGATCCTGGAAGAGCACGGGAGCCGGATTGAAATCCGCCCGCGCACCCTTTGAGACCATCTCATCCTTGATTTTGAGACCTGTGTCCGCCGTCGGGTTCTTTTCGCGAAGCCCGGCGATTTCGAGCGTTTGAAACGGCAGCGGCAAGTCAGCCGCCGTCCGTGCGATTGAGGCTGGGTGACTCGGAAGCAACTCCGTGAGCGGGCCGGAGAGATGTGGCGTCACGAGCGCCGCCATCATGCCGCCAGCGAAGGCGATGCCGATTGCGGCGCAGAGCTTGGCGAGATCGGACGTCTTCCAGGCTTGCGGCATCAATTCGTCACCCTCGCGCGCGCCGGCCGCCGTCACGGGAACAAGCCGGACCAATGTGTCGTTGCGCAGATTGCGGGTGGGTGTCAGTGAGAGCGAGAGCGGGATCGGTTCATGCTCGATCCTGGCGAAACTTGCGCGAATGAGTTCGTTCTGGCAGCGCCAGGTTTCGACGCGCGCGGCATCTGCCGGAGACGCGGCGAGAAGGGCGAGAATGGCCGCATTGGTTTGCGCATCCGTCTCGCCGTCGACGAATGCGTGAAGATCTTCTTCGCTGACGAGCGGCAGGGTCGCCAAGGCTTTTCCTATTTGATCACGCGCAGATAAGGCGGCCGCCGCGGCAGCGGAGTGGGGCTGATCTTGGCGCCGATGGAATTGGACAAAGCGGCGCGCGCATGCGCCAGGCGGGCGATCAGCATCCCGCGCGGGATTCGCAAAATATGCGACGCCTGGCCATAGCTGAAGCCCTCGAGAACCACCAGAAGAAGCGCCTCGCGCTCTTCGAGGGTGAGGGCGGCGAGCCCGGCGCCCAAGCCATCGGGCGCGTGCCCATGGCCGACCGGTTTGTCGCTGATCGCGCTGCCGTAAAGGCTGCGGCTTTCGCCGGCCGCCGTCGCGCCATGCAGGCGATTTTGCGCGTCGCGATGAAACTGGGTCAGCAGGGAATAGAGCCAGACCGTCATGTCCGATCTGGGATTCAGGGGTCCGGTCTGGAGCGCGTGCATGAGGGTGCGCTGGACAAGCGCATCGGCGCCTTCGCTCGGGATATGGACGACATTCGACAGCGCCTGCGCATAACGGCGCAGGCGCGGCGTCAGGAGGCCCAAATCGTCGCGTAAGCTCACCTCTGCGCTCCGCACTAGATCACGATGATTTTGGATCGAATCGATGCAAAATCATAAACGTGATCGATTCCCATAGTTTAGAGCGGGATAGCGCAGATAAGTTCACGCAATCTGCGTAAACTTGATTGCGCCCGGAAAACCGCTGCACACTTTTCCTCATCCCGCTCTAGCGCCTTCCAACTTGACGGAAAGCGATTTCCGTGGTTCCCAACCGCCTGAATCCAGCTACAAACAGCTTGAGGTTCCAGGCAAAATAGGATGGATATCCCTGCTTGCCGCAAGCTGGCCGGGTGCCAAGCCTAGCTCCAATGCTTAATCATAGAGCGCTCCGCGCCGCCTGCCTATGGTTGTAAATGAAAATCATCTCATTTCGTGCGAGGGAAGGTGGTATTTCCACAAACCTTCGGGCTTGCGCTAAGCAAAGCCAACCCTTAAACGCGGCAGGTCCCCGCGGCCATTCCTGGCCCGCCTTTCCTCCTCTTGGTCCGGATTGAGAATGACGCAACCGGAAATTACGGTCACCGGATCTCCCCAGCACGGCATTTTGGCGGGGAAACGCGGTCTGGTGTTGGGCGTTGCCAATAACCGGTCGATTGCCTGGGGCATTGCCAAGGCGGCGGCTGGTGCCGGCGCCGAACTCGGCTTCACCTTCCAAGGCGAGGCGCTCGAAAAACGGGTGCGGCCGCTCGCCCAGGAGCTCAATGCCCAAGTCCTCGGTCCTTGCGACGTGACCGACGTCGCCTCTGTGGATTTTATTTTCGCCGAAATCGCCCGGATTTGGGGCAAGCTCGATTTCGTCGTCCATTGCGTCGCCTTTTCCGACAAGGATCAGCTGACCGGGCGCTATGTCGATACGACGGCGGATAATTTCGTCAATTCGATGCTGATCTCCTGCTATTCCTTCACAGCCATCGCCCAGCGGGCCGAGAAACTGATGACCGACGGCGGTTCGATGCTGACGCTCACCTATTACGGCGCCGAAAAATGGATGCCGCATTATAACGTCATGGGGGTGGCGAAGGCCGCGCTCGAGGCCTCGGTGCGCTATCTGGCCGCCGATCTCGGCGAGAAGAATATTCGCGTCAACGCCATCTCAGCCGGGCCGATCAAGACGCTGGCCGCCTCCGGCATCGGCGATTTCCGGTATATTCTCAAATGGAACGAATATAACGCGCCGTTGCGGCGGTCGGTGACGATTGAGGAAGTCGGCGAAAGCGCGGCTTTTCTCCTCTCGCCTATGGCGCGCGGCATCACCGGCGAAATCCTGCATGTGGACGCTGGTTATCATGTCGTCGGCATGAAGAATCCAGCGGCGCCCGACATTTCGGTTCAAAGCAAGGACTGAGCGCATTGATCCGGAAAGGGATCCACCTTTCCGGACGCAGGGCTTCTTGGATCGGCCTCACGCGGCCATTGCTCCTGTCATTCATCAGAAATTCAGATTAAGTGTCTGATAAATGTATTGTTGTAGGAGATTGCTGCCTGCCGCATTGGCTGCGGCTGCCTGCCGCATTGGCTGCGCACGCCGTCATAATCCAATGCCGGCATCCAATCCACCTCCGGTCATTTACAACAAAGAACCAGCCAGGATATAAGGTTAGGCTCGGATGAGGGTTCCGAGTTTTCACCCGCCGCATGCGTTGGCCGACCTCGAAAGTGATATGGCTCTGTTCCAGACGGCCAAAGACGATAGCGTTGCGTTAGCTTCCGTGGCATCCGAGGGCCCTGCGGCCAAGGCCGGACTGCGCGGTCCGGCTCGCCCGCATCTGATCCGCGACGAACTTTTGTGTGAAATCTTCGCGGCGACCGTCCGTGCCGATCCGCAAGCCACAGCCATGATTACGCCCGAGGGGCGGCTTACCTATGCCGAGGTCGAGACGCGGGCTGAAGCCATAGCGCGCGGCCTTTATCATCGCGGTGTCCGCCCTGGCCATGTCGTCGGCCTGTGGATGGCGCGCGGCCAGGATCTCCTGATCGCCCAGATCGGCATCGCCAAGACCGGCACCGCCTGGCTGCCCTTCGACGCGGATGCGCCGGCCGACCGCGTCGCGACCTGCCTTAGCGATGCGCAAGCCTCGCTCTTGCTGACCGCGCCGGGCTTCGTCGAGTCCGCCCGAGCGCATGTCGCGTGCCCCATCGTGATCCCCGCCGATCTCATCGACCCGACCGATCGCACCGAGGTCGATGCGCGCGTGCTCGGCGCGACGCCGGATCACCCGGCCTATCTCATCTACACGTCGGGCTCGACCGGCACGCCGAAGGGCATCGTCATTTCGAGCCGGAACATTTGTCATTATTTACGCGCCGCCAATGAAGTCTACCGGCTGCGCGAGAGCGATATCGTGTTCCAGGGCGCCTCGGTCGCCTTCGATCTGTCGATGGAGGAAATCTGGCTTCCCTATCTCGTCGGCGCGAGCCTTTTCGTCGCGAGGCCGGAGATCATGGCGGAGGCCGACAAGCTTCCCGATCTTCTCGAAGCCTATGGCGTCACCGTCCTCGATACGGTGCCGACGCTGCTGTCGCTTCTGCCGCGCGATGTCGCGACGTTGCGAACGATCATCCTTGGCGGCGAAGCCTGTCCGCCGGCGCTCGGCATCCGTTGGTGCAAGCCTGGCCGCACGATCTTCAATTCCTATGGGCCGACTGAGGCGACGGTCGTTGCGACGATATCGGAAGTCCGCCCGGACGAGACGGTCACGATCGGACAGCCGATCCCGAATTACACCTGCTATGTCGTGGACGAAGAGTTGCGGCTTCTCGGCCCCGGCGTCGAGGGCGAGCTTTTGATCGGCGGGCCGGGCATAGCGCTTGGCTATCTCAACCGCGAGGCGCTGACGGCCGAAAAATTCATCACCAATCCGTTCGACGCGGAGGCTTCGGACACAAGGCTTTACCGGTCGGGCGATGCGGTCCTCGTCGATCCGCAGGGAAACCTGATCTTTCGCGGCCGGATCGACGATCAGGTGAAAGTGCGCGGTTTCCGCGTGGAGCTCGGCGAAATCGAAGCCAAGCTCACCGATCTGCCGCAGATTTCGCAGGCCGCCGTCGTCCAGAGGGGCGAGGCGGGCGCCGAGGAACTCGTGGCTTTCGTCGTCGCTGTCGCGGGCGCGGCGCTCGATCCCTCGACCATGCGCAATCTTCTGCGTGCCCATTTGCCGGCCTATATGCTGCCGAACCGCTATGAGCCGGTGGACGGCCTGCCGCGGCTGTCGTCCGGTAAGGTCGACCGTAATTTCCTGAAAAAGGTCGAGTTGCGCTCCACCGGCGCCGATGAGGTCCAGGAAGATCCGCGCACCGAAACCGAAGCCAAGCTCCTTGCCGTGGCGCAGCGTGTTCTGCCGCCGCAGGCTATTCCGTTCGATGCCGATTTCTTCACCGATCTCGGCGGCCATTCGCTGCTCGCGGCGCGGCTCATCTCGATCGTGCGCGAAACGCCCGCGCTCGCCGGAATCACGTTGCAGGATGTCTATACGGCGCGCTCCTTGCGTGCGCTTGCGGATCTGCTCGATAAGAAATCAGGCGATGTCGGGCCGCCACGCGATCTGTCCTTCACGCCGCCGCCGTTTCTGCGGCATTTCCTCTGCGGCCTCGCGCAATTGATCGCGCTGCCGATCATCCTCGGGCTCGTGACGGCGGAATGGCTCGGCGTCTTCGTGAGCTATATGCTGCTCACCGATACGGATGCGTCGATCTTCGAGGAAGTGGCCTCGCTGCTTGGTGTTTACATCTCGATCAATATCGCGGTCGTGGCGATCGCGATCGCCGCCAAATGGGCGATCATCGGGCGGACCAAACCGGGGCGCTATCCGCTCTGGGGCGTCTATTATTACCGCTGGTGGCTGGCGCGGCGCTTTTTGGGCCTTGTTCACACGAAATGGTTTCAGGGCTCGCCCTTATTGCCGCTCTACATGAAGGCGATCGGTGCCAAGATCGGCAAGAACACCCTTCTCTCCGAGATCGATGCCGGTGCCATGGATCTTATCAGCGTCGGCGATGGAGCGAGCATCGGCAATAATGCCGTCTTCGCCAATGCGCGGGTCGAAGGCAATGAACTCATCATCGGCGAGATCGAGATCGGGGCCGACGCCTATATCGGCTCGTCCTGCGTGATCGAGGAGAATGTCGTCATCGGCGAGGGCGCCGAGTTGCGCGACCTGACATCGATCGGCGCCAATACGCATGCCGGCGCCTGGGAAATCTGGGACGGCTCGCCCGGAACCAAGGTCGGCATCGTCGATCAGGCCGCGCTTGATCCGCAGGCCGAGGCTTCGACCCCGCGGCGCATGGCGATGAACGTCCTTTACACGCTCATGCTTCTGGCGATCCCGCCGCTCGGGCTGCTGCCGATCATTCCGGCCTTCTGGGTCTTCGACAAGGTCGACGATCTGATCGGCATCGCCGATGTCGACCGCATGCTCTACATGGCCTCGATCCCGATCATGGCTTGGCCCACGGCTTTCGTCATGGTGCTCGTGACGGTCGGCTTCATGGCGGCCTTCCGCTGGATCGTCCTGCCGCGCGTGACGGAGGGCACCTATTCGATCCATTCCTGGTTCTACCTGCGCAAATGGGCCGTCGCGCTTGCCTCGGAGATTACGCTCGAGACGCTTTCGTCGCTTTATGCGACGATCTATATGCAGGGCTGGTATCGGCTGATGGGCGCCAAGATCGGCAAGGACGCCGAGATTTCGACAGGGCTATCCGGCCGCTATGATCTCGTCGAGATCGGCGAGAAATGTTTCATCGCCGACGAGGTTGTGCTCGGCGACGAGGAAATCCGGCGCGGCTGGATGTATCTGAAACATGTGAAGACCGGCTCGCGCGTCTTCGTCGGGAATAGTGCCGTGGTGCCGGCCGGCGCCGAGATCCCGAACAATGCGCTGATCGGCATCAAGTCGAAACCGCCGGCGAATGAATTGATGAGCCCCGGCGACACCTGGTTCGGCTCGCCGCCGATCAAGCTGCCGGTTCGCCAGAGATTCGATACGGGCAATGCCTATTGGACCTATGAGGCGCCGCGCTGGAAGAAATTCGCACGCGCCAGTTTTGAAGCGATCACCATCTCGCTGCCGACCATGCTGTTCATCACATTCGGCACCTGGGCGGTCGAATGGTTCAGCCGGGCTGTGCTCGAGGCCAGATATGGTGAGGTTGTGAGGCTGTTCATTGCCTCGGCGGTGATGATCACGCTCGGCCTGACGGCGGTTGTGGTCGTCATCAAATGGCTGACCATGGGCCGCTACGAACCGCAAACCAGACCCATGTGGTCCTGGTGGGCGATGCGCACCGAGGCGGTCGCGGTGATCTATGGCGGCATGGTCGGGCGCGTGCTGCTCGACCATCTGCGCGGCACGCCCTTCCTGCCCTGGGTGTTGCGGGTCTTCGGCGCCAAATTCGGCCGGGGCGTCTATATGGACATGACCGACATCACCGAGTTCGATTGCGTGACCGTCGGCGATTACGCGGCGCTGAATTCAATGTGCGCCTTGCAGACCCATCTTTACGAGGACCGGGTGATGAAGGTCGGCCGCGTCCATGTCGGCAAGGGCGTCGCGGTCGGCGCGGGCTCGACAGTTCTTTACGATACGCATGTCGGCGATTATGCCCGGCTCGGGCCTCTGACGCTGGTCATGAAGGGCGAACACATTCCGGCCAATTCGGAATGGGTCGGCTCGCCGGCCGAGCCGAAGGCGATTGCGAAAGAGCGGGCAGCCAGTGGCTAATCGTTTAAACGCAGATGTAACGCCGTTTGTGTCTATTGGGGATAATACTTGCTGCGTTCAGGCAAAGGAGAGTTTGGCAACCGTGTTCCAAATCTAAGGTGTTCGGCGCCACCAGAATCTCCATTCGCGCACCATGAAAGAACAGCAGTGCTTGCGATTCCCATGGGACTGTCGTCGGGCTCTTCGAAATCGAAACCGTTGAAGAGATCGGTCCATTCCCACTTGCCCGTCTCATAGTTCGGCAACATTGGGCGTAAGCCTCGCTGCACTAATGCTGCGATGCAGAGCCTTAAGCCTCCCAGCCATTCTCCTTGTCCAAACTTGGACCTGCCAAAGTGCTGGCTGAAGGCAGCGTTAAAAATGTCCTTAATCTCAACCAGGCCTATCGGTTCTTTGGTTGGCAGACCGTTCGGATCATTGAGCCAATCGCGGAATTCCAGCCCGCTCGATTCATGCCGCATTTCCATTAACGGAATCGAGTCATCTAGCATGCAGTTCTCTCAAAGCTCTCTGCTGCAAGCTATAGCTTGAATGAGCAGGTTGTCACCGATAAGTGATAAGTTATACTTATCATATGATCAAGCGCTTCCGTCACGGAGGACTCAAGCGGTTCTACGAAACCGGCGACACGCGCGGGATAAATGCGCGTCACGCGCCGGCCTTGCGTCTGCTGCTGACCTCGCTGGAGGTTGCCGAAAAACCGGCCGACATGAACAATCCGGGTTATGGGCTGCATCCGTTGAAAGGCGAGCTTAAAGGCTATTGGGCGGCTTGGGTCTCCGGCAACTGGCGTCTCGCCTTCAAATTCGATGGTGAGGGCGTGACAAATGTTGATCTTGTCGATTATCACTGATTGAAAGGAATCACCCATGGCGATGCACAATCCGGCACATCCGGGAGAAGTTCTCCGGGAAACTTGCCTCAAACCCTTGGGCCTTACGGTGACGGAAGCGGCCGAGGGCCTTGGCGTTACGCGCAAGGCGCTGTCCGACCTCCTCAACGGCCATGCCGGTATTTCTTTCGAGATGGCGATCCGGCTCGAAAAAGCCGGGTGGAGTACGGCGGAGGCGTGGCTCAAGATGCAGATGAATTGGAGTCTATGGCAAGCGCGTCAGACTGCCCGGTCGATCAAGGTCAAGAAATTCAAGACGCCGCAACCGGCTTGAGCTAGAGGAAGATGGTGCAAGGGCCTTTTCGTATCCATGTCGCATAACACCTTCGGCCATCTCTTCCGCGTCACGACCTTTGGCGAGAGCCACGGGCCGGCGATCGGCTGCGTCGTCGACGGATGCCCGCCCGGCATTCCCCTGACGGAAACCGATATTCAGCTCCATCTCGACAAGCGCAAGCCCGGTACGTCGCGGTTCACGACGCAGCGCAAGGAAGAGGACCGCGTGAAGATCCTGTCCGGCGTCTATGTCGACGAGCGGTGGGCCGAGCAGGTCACGACGGGCGCACCGATCGGCCTCATGATCGAAAACACCGATCAGCGCTCCAAGGATTACGACGCGATCAAGGACAAATATCGCCCTGGCCACGCCGACTACACCTATGACGCCAAATATGGTCTGCGTGATCCGCGTGGCGGCGGCCGCTCGTCTGCCCGCGAAACCGCCACGCGCGTCGCGGCGGGCGCCGTTGCGCGCAAGGTGATCGCGGGCGTTACGATTCGTGGCGCCTTGGTGCAGGTCGGGCCGCATAAAATCGATCGCGCGCGTTGGGACTGGGCCGAGATCGACCGCAATCCGTTTTTCTGCCCCGACGCCAAGGCGGCGGCCTTTTTCGAAACCTATCTCGACGAGATCCGCAAGGCGGGCTCATCGGCGGGCGCGGTGATCGAGATCATTGCCGAAGGCGTGCCTGTGGGGTGGGGTGCCCCGATCTACGGCAAGCTCGATAGCGAATTGGCCGCAGCCCTGATGTCGATCAATGCCGTGAAAGGCGTCGAGATCGGCGAGGGCTTCGCCGCCGCCGCGCTGTCGGGCGAAGACAATGCCGATGAAATGCGCATGGGCAATGATGGCGAGCCGATCTTTCTCTCCAATCATGCCGGCGGTATTTTGGGCGGCATCTCGACCGGCCAGCCGATCGTCGCGCGCTTCGCGGTGAAGCCGACCTCGTCGATCCTCACGCCGCGTCAGACCATCGCCCGGGCCGGTCACAATACGACCATCTCGACGACCGGGCGTCACGACCCTTGCGTCGGCATCAGGGCTGTGCCGGTCGGAGAGGCTATGGTTGCCTGCGTGCTGGCCGATCAATTCCTGCGCCATCGCGGGCAGATCGGTGCTTAACTGCGTGCCGTCACGCTTGTCGCGGGCACGATGTGTCGGGACAAAAATTGTTGGTATAAGATCAAGTAGAGTAGGCGTGCGGTGCCGATCATAGACAGCCGTTATATACAGCACCTCTTCGGCCTGTCGCGGATTGCCTATAAAATATGGCGCCGCCGTTTGCTGTTCCTGATCGGCGGCATTTTGGTCGGCGCGGTCGCGGTCGGCATGGCCTTCCTCGCCGATGTTACGCAGGCCTATTTCTGGCACATGCTGAGCCTCTGGGCCTATGCGCCCTTCGTCGCGACGCCGCTTGGCTTCGGCCTTTGCGCATATCTTGCGCGCAATTTTTTCCCAGGATCGCAGGGCAGCGGCATTCCGCAAGTGATTGCTGCCATGCAAGTCAGCGATCCGGCCGCGCGCCTGCGTCTCGTCTCCTTACGCGTCGCCTTCGGCAAGATCCTCGTCATGGTTTTAGGCTTCCTCTGCGGCGCCTCGATCGGCCGCGAAGGGCCAACCGTGCAGGTGGGCGCAGCCATTATGGGGGCCTTCTCGTGGCTTTCGCCCTATCGTCAGAATGGGCTTCTGCTCGCTGGATCGGCGGCGGGCATCGCCGCTGCCTTCAACACGCCGCTCGCCGGCATCGTTTTCGGCATCGAGGAAATGAGCCGGTCCTTCGAATCGAAGACCAATGGTCTCGTACTTGGCGCCGTCATCGCCGCGGGCCTGACCTCGCTCGCAATCGTTGGCGACTACACGTATTTCGGCTCGACACCGGCGGTGCTGCCGCTTGGACCCGCTTGGGCCGTGGTGCCGGTCTGCGGCATTGCAGGGGGCTTCAGCGGCGGGCTCTACAGCCGCATTTTGATCTTGTTCGGTAATGGCCTGCCGGGTGCAATTGGCGCATGGATCTGGCGTCATCCGATCGTCTTCGCCATTCTTTGCGGGATCGGCGTCGCCATATGCGGATTTTTCTCGGGCGGCGCCGTGCATGGAACCGGCTACGAGCAGGCCCGTGCCATCGTGCATGGTGAGAATACGCAGGCTTTTTCCTACGGATTCTGGAAATTTCTGGCGACGGTCTTTTCGGCGATCAGCGGCATTCCGGGCGGCATTTTCGCGCCTTCTCTTTCGATCGGCGCAGGGATCGGCGTCGATTTGAGTACGCTCTTTCACAATGTGCCGATCGGCGCCTTGGCACTGCTCGGCATGGTCGCCTATCTCTCTGGCATGGTCCAGGCGCCGATGACCTCCTTCGTCATCGTCGCCGAAATGACCGAGGATCACGCGATGATCATCCCTTTGATGGTCGCGGCTGTGATCGCAACAGCCTGTTCAAAGCTTATCTACAACGATGGGCTCTATCACGCGCTCGCCAAGAATTTCGTGAGAGCCGTGGGAGCCAAGCCGGAAGAGCTTGCGGAGGTCGAAGAATAACTCCGAGGAGTTCATGCTTCGGTTCAACTCAGACTTCCGTCCAAAGGATCTGTGACAAGCCTTGTGTCGGTGGCTTCCTTCGGGCTGAGCCAGCGGATGTCGCTTGTCGTGGTCATCGCTTCCACCACCGATGGTGAGACGCCCATCCGAGTCATATAGCCCAAAACGATACCCGTGGTTCTTTGCGTATCGGCGACCGGGTCTTGGCCCGAGCCGCCGCTCGTAAACCGGTGTACTCCCAATTTCGATCCTCGGACGCCGATGCGGACGGTGCCGCCGGCATAGGCAAAGACGCAGGCGCTCGCGCAGTAGGATGGCTTCATCCGATCGGATGAGTCGAAGATGCCTACCGCCGTGACAAGCCCGCGAGATCGAATGACTTCGCCCATGATGAGGGCTTGGTCGAGTTGACCGCCGGGAGACGACAGGACGACGGCGTCGCCTGCCTTGAGATGGGCTTCGTCGAGTCTGTCACGGAACCACCCCGCCGCGGCGGCGCCTATCGTGCCGCTGACCGCCAAGGCCTGATGCGGACGGCCCGCCGCATCGGTATAGGCATTCGGGACGACGGAGGACGTCAGGCTCCGGGAGAAATAGAGATCCTTCCAATAGGCCCAGGCTTCGGGCCGCGATAAATCCCTGTAAGCGGAAACGCCAAGGCCGAAAAGCACGAGGGCGAGGAAGGCCAAGGAACCGAGGCGCCTCGGCCTTTTGGCGGGAGGGTGATCGGCTGGTCGCGGCGGTTCGTCCGGCGACGGCGCTCCCCACGGTCCAACCGAAATCCCTTGCAAACGAGAGGGGTCGTCATGACCATCCACGATTTGCCTCGCTATCGAAAATCCGGCGGCACGAGAGGTGCCGTCTTCCCGTCAATTAAATGGGGTGACCCGTAAGGTTACGCCATGCGAAAATATGAATAGAAGACCGCATCGCGGAATGTGCGGGGGGCTGGGCTCATCCCGCGAAATCGTCGAGCACGGCCTGAAGCGGTTCGCTGCCGACGGAAGCCGGGCCGGTGAAGGGGTGATCGATCGATACGATCACGAGCAGCCCGAGGAACACGAGGGCGGACAGGATGCCGGTCATCATGGCTTGCGCCGGCAGGTTCTTGGTGCCGAAAAAGAAGGTGAATCCCACCGTCAGCACCGCTCCGAACGATAGAGCGAACCACACGATTCCAGGGACGATGCCGTTCGCAAGGTGAAGCCTTATGCGGCGGGCCTGTGTGATCGCATCGAGCTGCTTGAACATTTCGACCATAATGGCCGGCTGTCGCGATGTGTCCGCCGCCGCCTGGACAGCGGCGGCGTAGAGCGCATCGAGAGACGCGTTCTCTTCGCGGCTTTTCTTTTGTTTGGCCATCATCGGCCAGCCATGCTCGATCGCATGCTTGAGATAAACGCTCAGCGCGCTCCGCACCGCGGCCATTCCCGGATCGGTGGCGGCGGCGAGCCGGTAAAGGGTCGCGGCGGCTCCGGCCTCCTGCGCCACCACGGTCTCCGCTTCGTTGAACTTTTCCCAGACGACGATCACGCTGAAGGCGAGCAGCACCGAATAGATCACGCCGACCGTGGCGAATTTGAAACCCGCGATCTCATTATTGCTGGTCAAACCCTGCTGGTTGAACCAGCGGCGCGAGAAGAGCAATCCGCCGACGGCGATGGCGGTGGGCACAACGACCAGCAGGATCACCGCGATCCACAGCGGCAGAGCGGACAGGAAAAGTGACACTTGAAGTCCCCGATTCACAGAATTGAGGCAGCCAGTGTGAAGCGTGGCCGTGGCGGCGGCAAGCGATAAGGCCGCCCGCCGCGCGACGAAGTCACGGCTTTTCAGGCCTTTGATTGGCCGTCGTGCTTTTCCTTACGGCGTTTCGGCTGGCTGCCTTTTGAGGGGGCTTCCGAGGCGATAGACTCCGGGCCGCCGCTCAGCCGCTCGACGCGGATGCTGTCGCCGCCCGGCCGCTTCATATTGAGCGCGAATTGCGCCGCGACCGGCTCCGCGATTTCGACCTTGGTTTCCGTGTCGAAGATGCGGATCACGCCAATGTCCTGTTTGGTGATTTTTCCCTTGCGGCAGAGCATCGGCAAGAGCCATTTCGGATCGGCGTTCTTGGTCCGGCCGATGTCGAGCCGGAACCAGGCAGCCTCGCCCGAAAAAGCCGCGCGTGGCGCCTTCGAGGTCTTGGGCGAGGGGCCTTTCCCCGCCGAGTTTTTCGATCCGCGCGGCTCGCGGCGCTCCGGACCTTGTCCTGGATCGGCCACATCCTCCAGCGCCGGCAGGCGCGAGCGATAGACGCGGATCAAGGCCGCGCCGAGCTGTTCGGGCGTCCGTTCCGCGAGCAGCAATCTCGCCAGTTCGAAATCCTCTTTGGCCGGCGGCTCGGTCAGAATCGGATCTTGCAACATGCGTTCTTGATCGAGTTTGCGGATCTCTTCGGCCAAAGGCGGTCCGCTCCAGGAGGCGCGCACGCCTGCCTCCGCCAAAAGCCGCTCGACGCGCTGGCGCCGCGCATTTGGAACCAGCAGGGCGCTCACGCCTTTGCGCCTGGCACGGCCGGTGCGTCCGCTGCGATGCTGCAAGGACTCGGCATCGTTGGGAAGCTCGGCATGAACGACCAGCCCGAGATTGGGCAGGTCGATGCCGCGCGCCGCGACATCGGTCGCGATGCAGACGCGCGCGCGTCCGTCGCGCATGGCCTGCATGGATTGATTGCGCTCGTGCTGACTCAATTCGCCCGACAGCAGCACGGCGGAGAAGCCGCGTTCGAGCAATGTCGCGTGCAAGTGCCGGACGGATTCGCGCGTGTTGCAAAATACGATCGCGCTTTGCGCCTCGACGAAGCGCAGCAGATTGACGACCGCATGTTCGGTCTCATGCGGAGCGACCCTGATCGCACGATATTCGATATCCGCGTGACCGCGCTCGCCGCCCGCGACTTCGATGCGCAAAGCATTGTGCTGATAACGCTTGGCCAGAGCCGCGATACCTTTCGGCATGGTCGCGGAAAAGAGGAGGGTGCGTCTGGCGGCGGGCGTCGCTTCAAGGATGAATTCGAGATCTTCGCGAAAGCCGAGATCGAGCATTTCGTCGGCTTCGTCGAGGACGACGGCCTTGAGCTCATCCACGATCAAGCCGCGCCGTTCGATGTGATCGCGCAGGCGGCCGGGGGTGCCGATGACGATATGCGCGCCTTCGGCAAGCTTGCGGCGCTCGGTCCGGCTGTCCATGCCGCCGACGCAGGAGACGATCCGCGCGCCGGCATATTGGTAGAGCCAGGCGAATTCGCGTTCGACCTGCATGGCGAGTTCGCGCGTCGGCGCGATGATGAGGGCGACAGGCGCGGCAGCCTTGCTCAACGTGTCATTGTCGCCGAGAAGCGTCGCGGCGATCGCCAGGCCATAGGCGACCGTCTTGCCGGACCCCGTCTGGGCCGAGACGAGAATGTCCCTTTCCTCCGCTTCCTCAGTCAGGACAGCGGATTGAACCGGGGTCGCATCGGCATAATTGCGCTCGGCGAGCGCGCGAGCCAGCGGAGGGCTGGTCTTGAACAAAGTCACAGATGAATGGCCTGATTGAGTTGAGAGGTCACACAGCGCATCGCCGGTAACGGTAAGAGCAGCGGACGACGGAATCTGTCGTCCTGAAGACGATGTTTACGCCACTTGGCCGCTTTTCACGAGATTGAAGCCATAAGGCAATATGATTGAATATCAAAGTCTTTACGGAAAAACGTCATTTAGGGCTTTAATAGCTACGGTTGTGATCAGCCCCGATGGCTCACCGGCTGATAGAAGGGGCTGAGATGCTGACCTTATTTTCCTATCCCGAGCTCTTCGGCGTCGCCGACAACAACCCCTTTGGCCTGAAAATATATGCGTTTCTCAAATTGTGCGGTCTGCCGTTCCGGCATGAGCACATCATCGACACGGCGCAGGCGCCGCGCGGGCAATTGCCCTATCTCCTTGATGGCGATGAGAAGATCGGCGACAGCGACACCATCATCGCGCATCTGATCCAGCGCTATGGGCTCACCATCGACGCCGAGCTGAGCGTGGCGCAGCGCGACACGCATCTTCTGGTCCGCCGTGCGCTCGACGATCTCTATTGGGTGATGTCCTATTCGCGCTGGAAGGACGATCAGTTCTGGCCGCAGTTCCGCGATGCGTTTCTCTCAGCGCATAAGGACACCAGCGCGGCCACACTGCAAGGCGCGCGCGAATACAACTCCAAACGTTATTTCTACCAAGGCATAGGGCGCTACGAGCCTGACGCCGCCTATGCTCGCGGCCTCGCCGATCGCGAGGTGCTGGCGCGGCTCGTGCCGCAGGATGGCTTCGTGTTCGGGGCAAAGCCGACAAGCCTCGATACGGCGCTTTATGGTTCCATTGCTAATATTTACTTCTTCGAGATCGACACACCGCTCCACAGATTCGTTCTGAAGCATCAAAACCTTGTCGGGCATTGCCGGGCGATCCATGCCGCCATCACGGCCTAGGACCACGGCAACGCGGAGTCCGGCATGGAGGCGTCATCTGGCTGCCTTAACCTGCCAAATCTGCGCGGATCTCAAGGTTAAGCGGAAACCAACCGCCATAGGCCATGTCGACAGGCTTGGCGGGCCAGCGTATCGTCTGGGGAGACAGAATCTCATGGGAGTTCTCAATGTCTAAGGGCGGGCAGTTCAAGACAGCCACTGTGGCAGCCTTCCTGTTGCTCGGCTGCATGGCCGGCAAAGCCAATGCCGCGCAATGCGGCAACTCGGTTGCAGGTTTCGAGAGCTGGAAGCAGCAATTCGAAGCGGAAGCAAGGGCCAAGGGCGTCGGCGGCACCGCGCTCGCAGCGCTCGCGGCAACGCATTATAATCATGCGACCATCGGCGCCGATCGCGGGCAGGGCGGCTTTCATGTGTCGCTCGAATCGTTTCTCGCACGGCGCGGCGGCGCGGCCATCGCCGCGCAAGGGCGGGGGCTGAAGCGCTCCCAAGCGGCGCTCTTCGCCTCGATCGAGCAGCGCTATGGCGTCCCGCCCGGACCGCTCATCGCGATCTGGGGCATGGAAACGGGCTTTGGGCACGTACATGGCAATCAGGATGCGCTTTCGGCTGTCGCGACGCTGGCCTATGACTGCCGCCGCTCGGCCTATTTCACCGATCAGCTTTACGCCGCACTGAAATTGATCGAGCGCGGAGAGCTGGCGCCAGGCGCGCGCGGCTCCATGCATGGCGAGATCGGCCAGACGCAATTCCTGCCCAAGACCATTCTCGAATATGGCACAGGCGGAAGTCTCGACAATGCCTCCGTGGCGCTGACCTCGACGGCGAATTTCCTGAAAGCCCATGGCTGGCAGGCGGGCGCCGGATATCAGCCAGGCGAAACCAATTTCGCCGCGATCCAGGCCTGGAACGCGGCGCCCGTCTATGAACGGGCGATTGCGATCGTCGGCCGGCAGATCGACGGAAACTAGACATCGGACCGATCTATGTGAACGTCCATCGATTCAATAAATTAGAGCGGGATGCGGGCGCAAAACCGCTTACACTTTTGCTCATCCCGCTCTGGCATTCCGCGCCTGCATGGGGGCAGCCCGTGTGCCGCGCCGCTTGTATGCCGCGGATATCCATGCGCTAACGCGGGATCAACCGATCCCGGAGCGCGCGATGATACCCGTTACGCAGACAAAGCTTTATAGCGATACCGGGGGGCATCACGGAAATTGCCTTGCCGCGGTTCTGGCCTCTCTGTTGGAAATACCCTTGTGGATGGTTCCCGAATTCGAGGGAATGATCGCGCGCCGAAATGAATTTTGGCTGGACAGGGTTGTCGAATGGGTGAGCTTGATGTTCAGAGAGGATTTTCATTACGACAGTCCGGCGAACATCCAGGATAACCACATCTTATTGCCCGAGTTCTATATTGCGCGTGGCCAAAGCCCGCGCGGCGTAGATCACGCGGTCATTTTTTCAAACGGTAAACTGGTGCATGATCCGCATCCTCTCGGCGGGGGAATTGGCGAAGTGACCATGATCTATTGGATTGACCAAACGGCAACGGGAGGCCGGGATAAAAGCCACTGACATCCATCCCCCCCGTGAAGTCACAATCCTTGCCGGCGGTTGCTTTTGGGGCTTGCAGCACGCATTACGGCGCTGCCCTGGCGTGGTCGCGACGAGGGTCGGTTACACTGGCGGCGACGCCCCCAACGCGACTTATCGCAACCATGGAACGCATGCCGAAGCCGTCGAGGTGATCTTCGACCCGAAGGCGATCAGCTTCCAGATGCTTCTCGAATATTTTTTCAAGATCCACGATCCGACGACGCTGAACCGGCAAGGCGATGACGTCGGCCCGAGCTATCGCTCGGCGATTTTTTATACGAGCGAGGATCAGAAGCGCATTGCCGAAGCCGTGATCGCGGGTCTCGACGCAGCCGGCGTTTGGCCGGACAGGATCGTGACCGAAGTGGTTCCGGCGGCTCAGTTCTGGGAGGCCGAGCCGGAGCACCAGGATTTTTTGGAGCGCTGACCGGCCCGCGCGTTCAGAGGCCAATATTTCCGCAGGAGACCAATCGATGCTTTACGAGTTGCGCGTCTATACCGTCGTGCCGGGGCGCATGCCCGCCTTGCTCGCCCGTTTCAAGGATCACACGACATCCATCTGGCAAAAGCATGGGATCGTTCAGATCGGATTCTGGACGAGTTTGATCGGCAACTCCAACGCCGAGCTGACCTATATTCTGAGCTGGAATTCTCTCGCCGACCGCGAGGTCAAATGGGCCGCGTTTCAAAGCGACCCTGAATGGCTGCGTGCGCGCGACGACAGCGAGAAGGACGGACCGATCGTCGCCAGTATCAACAATCAGATCCTCACGCCGACGAGCTTTTCAGCCTTGGCGTAATTCGTTCAGAATGGATGTGAGAGATCGTGCGCCTGATCGCATATCCTGTTACCGTTTTCTTAGCCTCGTTCAAGTGAATCTAAAAAACGATGCGCATTTATTACCGGCTGTTCATCATTTCACGTAAACGCGCTCGCCTGATGGAGGCGGGAGTGTCTATTGTGAGGCTTAGGATGAGCAGCCGGCCGAGGTCTAAATGAATCCGCTCGTTTTTTTACAGACGAATAGACTTCTTGCCATGGTGGCCCTTTTGCCGGCCGCCGGTGTCGTTGCCTATGGCGCCTTCGTTTCCGTGACCGAAGTGCCACCGCATCCGTCCGTGGAACAGCAGGATTATGTGAGCCGGAATTACCGGTTGAGTTATGCGGATGGCCAGAAAGCCATGTTCAAAACGGATTACGGCGCGTCCTTGGTGGTCGTCGGATCTCAGCTCGGCGCAACCGGACGTGTCACCGATATCGCCAAGCACGCAAATGGTTGGGCCGTGGCCACCAGCAAGGGTTATACTTTCACCGTGTCATCTCGGTAAAAGCTGGCGCCTCCACCGATCCGCTTCTTACCGCCCTGCGTTCTCGACAACCCCCACGATCGGGCCCATCGGCTGCCAGCGATCGGCGCGGTTGAGCGCGGGCGCATAGAGGCTCGAGATCGATCCGTCGAGGAAGAGCGCGTTCGGGCAAGCGAACGTGTCGCGGAACAGACTCGCGAATTTATAGAAGGTCACGGGCTCGTCCGAGATCGCGAAGATGATGGTGTGTCCATCTTTCACGCCGACGCCGTTGCGGATTTTTTCCGACGTGCCGGTCGGCTCGATCTTTGGATGGATGGCGCCATTGATGACGAGCATGGGGCCGGATTGCGTCGCATAATCGGCATTGATGCCCGACTTTAAAAAACGTTCGGTTTCCATCACACCCGCGCCGCCACGGCCGAAATAGAAAATCCCGTTCGGCTTCAAATGAAAATTCCCGGCGCCTGACCGCGTGTTGGCCGGGATGATTTGGCGCCCCTCTTCGACGTAGAGCCCGACCGGCGAGGAATCCGGATGATACATCCCGGCATTCATCGCGAAGGCGAGGGTCTTGCCGACCTGTTTCAGGCTTGAGGCCAAAGTGTCGTAGCCGCCATAGGGCTTGCCCTCCGGGTCGCGCCAGAAAAGCTGGAGCTTGTCCGCTCTGGCATCGTAAGTGCAGACCGTATAGCGGCTGCCGTTATCGACGAGCACGCGGCAGGCTGGCGTAGACGCCGCTCGCGCCGGCGCTAATAGGCCAAATAAAATCAATGTAATGGCTGCGAACGCAACCGAGAGTTTGCTGAACTTGAACATGGTGCCGTTTCGGGGATTTAGTTTGACTAAACCAGAGGCCGATCCTAGATCATCTTTATGAAACTCGGCGCATGGCTGCAGCATAATAACCTGAGTCGGACCGATTTTGCCCGGCGGGTTGGCCTTTCCAAAGGCGCCATTTCGCAAATCTGCAATCAAGACGATGCCTGGGTCTCGCGCGAGACCGCGCTGCTCATTTTGCGCGAAACCGATGGCGCGGTCACGCCGAATGATTTTCTGAGTTTGAGCGCGTCGAAGGAGATGACCGCTATGCCCAATTCCGTCACCGAGGCCATCCAGGCGATCGCCCGCGGCGAGATCGTCGTCGTCACCGATGATGACGACCGCGAAAACGAAGGCGATCTGATCTGCGCCGCGTCGCTCTGCACGCCTGAGAAAATGGCCTTCATCATCCGCAATTGCTGCGGCATCGTCTGTGCCCCGATGACGGCGCAGGATGCGCAGCGCCTGCATTTGCAGCCTATGGTCGCCGCGAATGACGCACCGCATGGCACGGCCTTCACGGTCTCCGTCGATGTGCGCCATGGCCTCACCACGGGCATCTCGGCCGAGCAGAGATCGAATACGGTGCGCGCGCTCGGCAACGGCAATATGGGCGCCAGCGATTTCGTGCGGCCGGGCCATGTCTTTCCCTTGATCGCGCGCGACGGCGGCGTGCTGATGCGCTCCGGCCATACGGAAGCAGCCGTCGATCTTTGCCGTCTCGCCGGCCTGCCGCCGGTCGGCGTCATCTGCGAACTTGCCAATGACGACGGCACGGTGATGGTCGGCGAGCAGATCGAGGCCTTCGCC
>JAATEW010000183.1 GCA_015655535.1 Hyphomicrobiales bacterium
GAGCCCGCGAAGCGGGCGTCTCGAAGTACGAGGGATATGATAACACTACCCTTTACACCCTCGTCCTTCGAGACGGCCTTCGGCTTCCTCAGGGTGAGGGTGTAAAAATGGCCGGATCGCTCCGGCCATTTCGCATCTATGCGCTTCGATCAAGCGTCGTTGGAATAATCGCCGGAATAGTCTCCTGCGTCCTGGATGTCGTCTTGATCCTGATCGGCATCCTGCTGCGCGTCCCCGGCGTGCAGAGCCGAGCCGTCATCGTTGTAATAATTATTGACCACGGTTTCCCGGCTGCCGCCCAAGCCGCCGCCGAGCCCGCCCAACCCGTCGGCGATACCGAGACTATTGTTATGGCCGCCCATCAGACCCCGGATCGAGTCGGCCAAGAGCACGCCGCCGGCGACACCGGCTGCCGCGCCCAAGGCACCCTTCAGGAATCCGCCGCCTTGCGGCGCGCCAAAACCGCCCTGCGGCTGGCCGCCCCACGGTCCGGCGGGCGGTGCGCCAAAGCCGCCTTGCGGCTGCTGGCCCCAGGGGTTTTGCTGGGGCGGAGGAGGCGCGTTATAGCCTTGCGATTGCTGCCAGGGACTGCCTGACGGAGGCACGCTCGACCGCGGCGGAGGCGGCGGGCTGCCGCCGCCGAAAAGCGAGCCCAAACCGCTCAGGAAGCCGCCGCCGCCCGCGGGCTGGCTCGCCTGCTGCTGGAGGTCGCGCACTTCCGCCTCAAGCTGCTGCAAGCGGTCATTCGCCGCGCGCAAAGCCTGTTCCTGCACAAGCACTGTCTGCGCCAGGAGATAAGGCGCATAAGGCTGGGCGCGGACAGCGTCATCGATGAGAGCTTCGGCTTCGCGGTCGCGTGGATTGGCGGCAGCGCCGCGCACGCGGTCAAAGAGGCCATTCAGCAACTGCCGTTCTTCGGGTGACATGGGATTCTCCCGGTTAAAAAGGCGGAGATATTCCGCCGCAAGAAAATATGGGGAGCGATCTGGGCGGCTCCAAGGCCGGGCGCGCGAACATCCTTGTCGCCGAGGCCCCACGCCCGTAAGACAGGCGCTAAATCAAGGTTTGATGACGAGATGACGGAACAAAAAAAAGACAAACCCCGCGCAGTCGCGAAATTGCCGCGCGGCCTTGCCGACCGCGGCCCGGCCGAGCTTGCCGCTACGCAGAAGATGCTGAATGTGATCAAGGCCTCCTACGAGCTTTACGGCTTCGAGGCGGTCGAGACGCCGTTTATCGAATATACCGAGGCGCTCGGTAAATTCCTGCCGGATCAGGACCGGCCGAACGAAGGCGTGTTTTCGCTCAAGGACGACGACGAGCAATGGCTGTCGCTGCGCTATGACCTGACCGCACCGCTGGCGCGTTATGTCGCCGAAAATTTCGACAAATTGCCGAAACCCTATCGCAGCTATCGCGCCGGCTATGTGTTTCGAAACGAGAAGCCGGGGCCTGGCCGTTTCCGGCAATTCATGCAATTCGACGCCGATACGGTCGGCGCTGGCTCCGTCGCGGCGGACGCCGAGATCTGCATGATGGCAGCCGATACATTGGAGAGGCTTGGCATCAAGCGCGGCGATTACGTCATCAAGGTGAATAATCGCAAAGTGCTCGACGGCGTGTTGGAAGCCATCGGGCTCGGCGGCGAGGAGAATGCCGGACGCAGGCTGATGGTGCTACGCGCGATCGACAAGTTCGACAAGTTCGGCGCCGAAGGCGTCAGGCTCCTGCTTGGCGAGGGCCGGAAAGACGAGAGCGGCGATTTCACCAAAGGCGCGGGTCTCAACGGTGAGCAGATCGAAGGCGTACTGGCGATGATAGCATCGCCTGCGGAGGTCGAAAGCATAGCCGCGGACCAAATTCCGGAAGGCGAGATCAAAGATTATATCGTCTTCAATCGCTGGGAAGACGGCTCGGTTTTTTACGCGAAGCCGGATCACAGACGTACGTTGAAGGTGCTGCGCGAGAAGTTTGGCGGCAATGCGATCTGCGCCCAAGGCATCGACGAACTCGAAGCCATTATCGATCTGACCAAGGCGAGCGGCTTCGGCGAAGGGCAGATCATGGTCGATCCGTCCGTCGTGCGCGGCCTCGAATATTACACGGGTCCCGTCTTCGAGGCGGAACTCACTTTTGAGGTGCAGGGCGACGACGGCAAGCCGATCCGTTTCGGTTCGGCCGGCGGCGGCGGCCGTTACGACGGGCTCATCGGACGCTTTCGCGGCGAGAACGTGCCGGCGACGGGATTTTCCATCGGCGTGTCGCGTCTCTTCGCGGCTTTGAAGGCGATCAATTCGCCGATCGTCACGGGCGAGGCGACGCATGGCCCCGTGATCGTGCTGGTGCTCGATCAGCCCGAGATCGCGCGCTATCAGGGGTTTGTTTCGAAGCTCCGCGCGGCGGGTATAAGGTCCGAACTCTATCTCGGCGCGTCCGGCATGAATGCGCAATTGAAATATGCCGACAAGCGGAGTTCGATCTGCGCCGTCATTCAAGGTTCGAACGAGCGGGACAAAGGCGAAGTCTCGATTCGCGATCTCGTGCTTGGCGCCGAACTCGCGGCTTCGACCAAGGACCGCGCTGATTATCTGGAGCTCCGCGCCAAGGCGCAATTCACGGTGGGAGAAGAGAGGCTCGTCGAGGCCGTGCAGGAAGTGCTGGGGAGGCATGTGACGAAGTAGGAGCCGTCATGCGCGGACTTGATCCGCGCATCCAGGCACTAAAGGTCCGTTTTATTTGCGGGCGGATGGGCATTATTCTGCTCGAATGAGCAGCTTTGTTTACATCATGACGAACAAACGCGACGGTACACTTTACATCGGTGTAACCAGCAATCTGTCTCGCCGCATCCATGAACATCGCACAGAACAAGTGAAGGGATTTACGGCGCAATATGGACTGCACGGGCTCGTCTATTACGAAGCTTTCGACGATATTCGAATAGCCATTCAACGCGAGAAGACTCTCAAACATTGGCCTCGTGAATGGAAGCTTTCGCTCATCCACGATCTAAATCCAGATTGGGACGATTTTTACGAGACGTTGAATCGGTAAGCGACCACGCTTAGCGCCTGGATGCGCGGGTCAAGCCCGCGCATGACGGTGGAGGCGCCGTTCTACGTCCCCTTCGCTTCCATCAGCGCCGCAAACCGCTGGAACAGATAATGGCTGTCTCTGGGGCCTGGCGAAGCCTCGGGGTGATATTGCACGGCGAAGGCCGGGCGATCCGTCAGCTCGAAGCCGCAATTCGATCCGTCGAACAGCGAGCGATGGGTTTCTTTCGCATTGGCCGGCAGGCTCGCGGGATCGACCGCGAAACCATGGTTCATCGACACGATCTCGACCTTGCCGGTGGTGAAATCCATCACCGGATGATTGGCGCCATGATGGCCTTGGTGCATCTTCATCGTCTTCGCGCCGACGGCGAGCGCTAGCATCTGATGGCCGAGGCAAATGCCGAAGGTCGGAATTTTTTGCGCGATCAGCGCTTGGATCACCGGCACCGCATAAGTGCCGGTCGCGGCTGGATCGCCAGGTCCGTTCGAGAGAAAAACACCGTCCGGCTTCAGCGCCAGAATCTCTTCAGCCGAGGTCGTCGCAGGCACGACGGTCACGGCGCAGCCGACATC
>JAATEW010000188.1 GCA_015655535.1 Hyphomicrobiales bacterium
GAAAGTGGCTGAAATCGCGGCGCGGCATGTGACCTTAGCGCTCAAAGAGAGAACGACATCCGTGACCCTATTTGAAAATCAAGAAACAAAGTCACCTTCCGGAAATGGACGCAATGGCCGCAACCAACGGCGCGACGACGACGGGATTCGTGGCGACTAGATCACGATGACTTTGGATGGAAACATCCAAAGTCATAAAACGTGATCGATTCTCATAGTTTAGAGCGGGATGCGAGCGGAAAACCGCTCACACTTTTCCTCATCCCGCTCCAGAGCATGTTCCCAAAAAGTTGTTCGACTTTTTGGGAACATGCTCCAACTTATTGATCTGGAGCGAGTTGCCGAATGCAACTCTGCATTCTGGGAACGCGCTCCAGATCATCCTGCTTTTAGGTGGAATCGCCTGAAAGCACATAAGATGCTCACGAATAGACGGCGATCGCCGCGGTTTTATTGAGAATTCCATTTTCGGGAGATACATGTGATTTCAGCGCAAAAACGCATTTTAGTGACAGGCGGGGCGGGATTCCTTGGCACTCATCTTTGTCATAAGCTGCTTGAAGAAGGGCACGAAGTCCTTTGCGTCGACAATTTTTTCACCGGCGCGCGCCGCAATATCGAATATCTTCTCGACAACAAGCGCTTTGAACTTCTCCGTCATGACGTGACCTTTCCGCTCTTTGTCGAGGTCGACGAGATTTATAATCTCGCCTGTCCCGCGTCTCCGATCCATTACCAATTCGATCCAGTGCAAACGACGAAGACAAGCGTGCTGGGTGCCGTCAATATGCTGGGCTTGGCGAAACGGCTGAAAATACGCATTCTGCAAGCGTCTACGTCCGAGGTGTATGGAGACCCGACCATCCATCCGCAGCCGGAGAATTATTGGGGGCATGTCAATCCGATCGGAGTCCGCTCATGCTACGACGAAGGTAAACGGTGCGCCGAGACATTATTCTTCGATTATCACCGGCAGCATAAGTTGAAGATAAAGGTCGCGCGGATCTTCAACACCTATGGTCCCTATATGCGCTCCGACGATGGACGTGTCGTCTCGAACTTCATCTGTCAGGCTTTGCTCGGCGAAGATATCACCATTTTCGGCGACGGCTCTCAAACCCGCTCCTTTTGCTTCGTCACGGATTTGATCGATGGACTGGCTCGCCTGATGAACACGCCGGACGAGATAACGGGGCCGATCAACATCGGCAATCCCGGCGAGTTTTCTATGCTGGAACTCGCCAAAATGGTTCTGGCTCTCACCGGCTCGAAGTCGGCGATCGTCCACAAGCCGCTGCCGGCGGATGATCCTAAACAACGACGTCCCGATATAACCTCGGCGCAGAAGCTTCTCGGCTGGCAACCTCATGTCTCCCTGGAACAGGGCCTGAGCAAGACGATTCCCTATTTCGAAAGTCTGCTCGGCAAGACCCGCACCGCGGTTGCCTGACCTATGATCACTTTCCGCCACGCATGGACCCGTCATCAGGTGCCGGGATGAACCAGCGGCGGAGCGCGTCCTCCAATCCGTCTGTGCCGTTCTCCTCACCGGCCCAAACGATGCAGGCATCGGGACGAATCAGCATCGACGGCCTTGTCTCGACAGCGGCGCAATGGATCCTCTGCGCGCCGGCTGCGGCAAGCTTCGACGCTTTCCCATCGGCCGAGGCGTCGAGCAGAACGCCCATGCCATCCTGCATGAGATCATAGAGCGAGACTTGCGCATCGCCGTGTCTGATCTGTCGCCAATCAGCCGTCCGACATCGTCGATCTCAGAGCCAAGATCGTAACGGGTGGAAAGGCCGCTCATCATCTCGCCGAAGAAGCGGTTGACGTCGTCGAATTCCATGAGCTTCGCCACGATGTCCCGCATCGCGCCCAATTGCGGATCGGGCCGCATGATGGCCGCCTGGGCAAGAGTGTTGGCGAGAACGGCTTCGGCGACGGGCCGCTCTGTCTGCTCTCATTGAGCACACAGGGGATTCGATTTCCTCAACTCTATCAGTCGATTAGCGTGCCTTATTTATCACATGAGGCGAGTTTTTAAGAGGTAAGAATATTTCTGCAATCGATCTGATGAGTTTTACCTGTTTGATTCTGATTTGAATATCTTCTATACTAGATTTATTACAATTATAGCTTAAGCTATATTAGGATAGCTTTAAACTATTATATTTGTTTTGTTTTTTCACGACGCCTATGCGGACAGCCTCCAGTTGTAAAATGCGTGGGGGCGAAGTGACTAGAAGGATCAAAAAAATTGGCGCTTTGAGCGGGGTGTCATTGTCGGCAATTCTGCTCGCTGATGCGCTGGAGCAAAAGGCGTTCGCACAAGCGGGTTCAACGCCACTATCGCCGGTCACGGTCGATGCACCGCAGCCGAAGAAAAAGCCTGCAAACCCGATACGGCGCACCGCGCGAAAGGTGCAGGCGATAAACCCCCAGCATCATGCCGCCAGAGACATATCCGCGAAGCCCGTGCCAGCCGTGAACACGGCGCCTTCCGCAGGTGGATTATCCACCGGAGAGCAGGCGGGCGGTCCTGTGCAAGGCTATCGTGCCAGCCGTTCTGCGACGAGCACCAAGACAGACACAGCGATACGCGATAGCCCGCAATCCATCCAAGTCGTGCCGCGCGAGGTGATCGTCGATCAGCTGGATTTACGCCTCTCCGATGCTCTATCCAATGTGAGCGGCGTGCTGCCAGCAGGCACCATTCAGGGACGATCCGATACTTTCACGATCCGTGGTTTCAACACGCAAACCTATGCCATCGACGGCGTGCTCTTGAATCCGGCGAATACGTTTTCCCCTGTGATACGGGATCTTGCTGACGCGGAGCGGATCGAAGTGTTGAAGGGCCCGGCGTCGGTGCTTTACGGGCGCGGCGATCCGGGTGGCCTCATAAACATCGTGACGCGCAAGCCGACACTCCAGCCATCCGCCGATGTCACGATTCAAGGCGGCAGCTTCGACTTCAAACGCATTCAAGGCTCCGCCTCGAGCGCTATCGCCGGCTCGGATTCATTGGCGGGGCGCCTGTCTTTCGCGGCGCAGGATGATCCGACGTTCCGCAATTATGGCGGCCAGCACAACCAACGCTACTTCATCGCGCCGGCATTCAGCTGGATTCCAAGCGCGGATACGCGGGTCTATCTCAATGGCGAGTTTACCAAACAATATAGCCAATATGACGAAGGGCTTATCGCTTACAATGGGCGTGTGCCCGTCACTGACCTGAGCCGCTTCTATGGCGAGCCTTATTCGCGCTATTTTGGCGAATCCAACTTCATTACCTTTCGCGCCGAGCACGATTTCAACAATCAGCTCACCATACGCCAGGTGGCCAATTATCAGGGCGGCGGATTCGATCTATTCGCAACCCGTGCGACCGGCGTCAACGCCACCGGCACGACCGTCACGCGGCGCGATACCGGTTCGACTTCCTTTTATAATTCCGTCGATACACAGACGGAGGCCGTCGCTAAATTCGATACTTTCGGGTTGAAGAATACGGCTCTCCTCGGTTTCGAATATGTCGACGGCTATCGCAACCCGATCACGACTCAGGGCAACGTGGCTTCCGTCAGTTTCAACAATCCGGTTTTTGGCACGCTTCCAGGCGCCGCGGCCATCCAAAGCGACCTGGTCCAAAAACTGCGGCTCTATGGAACCTATATTCAAGATCAGATTGAACTCATGCCCGGCCTGCAACTCGTCGCAGGCGCCCGTTTCGATGTTGCAAACCAGTTCTACTTCAGCCAAACGGCGACGAATAACACGCCGCCGCCGAATGCAAACCTTCTTGGTACGTCGCCGCGCGTCGGCGTCGTCTACCGGCCTTGGGAGCCGGTAACATTTTATGCGAGCTATACGACGTCCTTCACGCCGCAGACAGCCAATGTCCTCAATGTCTCTTCTCCACCGCCTGAGACAGGGTTTCAATACGAAGTCGGCGCTCGCGCCGATTTGATCCCGGACAAGCTGACGACAAATTTCGCGGCGTTCCAAATCGTTCGTAACAATGTCGCCGGCAGCGATCCAAACAACAGCGGTTATTCAGTGATCACCGGTCAGCAGGAATCACGCGGATTTGAGACGGATATTTCTGGCGAGATCCGGCCGGGCTGGAAGATCATCGGCGGCGGCGCCTATACCGATGCCCGCATTACGGCTGACAAAACCTTCCAGGTCGGCAATAAACTCGTTGGGACGCCCAGGTTCAGCGGCAGCCTCTGGTCGACCTATCAAATCCAGCAAGGTGTGTTTCGTGGCTTGGGGGCGGGCCTGGGCATCACCTATGTCGGGCGCCGCTACGGTGATCTGAATAATAGTTACATTGTCGGCCAATATGCGCGTCTTGATGCCTCGTTGTTTTATGACGTGAACGAGCATTATCGTCTCGCCATCAACGCTCGCAACCTGACGAATGCGCATTATATCGAGCAGCCCTTCAATCAGTTCAACAATATGCCGGGTGCCCCTCTCACGGTTTTGGTGAGCTTCACAGCTAAATTATGAGACTGCGATGTGGCGATGGCGTTGAGCGCCGGACTCAATTCGTGGCGGATGATAGGCAATAGGTCGTAAACTGAAATGGGCTTTTGGCATGATCCGGCGGATTTTGTTTCAACTGCATTGGGCTTTGGGAATAAGCGCGGGTCTCATCCTCGTGGTCATGAGCGTCACGGGCGTGATCATGTCTTTCGAAGATGAAATCATGCAGGCCTTGAGCCCGCGCGTGATAAAAGTCTTGCCGCCGAATGGCGCCGAACCTCTCTCACCCGATGCGATGCTTGCACGCATTCATGAACAGCAGCCAAACCGCCAAGTGGCTTCGTTAACGCTCGCATCCGGCGCGGCGGACAGCGCGCGCGTCATTTTTGAGCGTGATCCGCAAGACGCCAATGACGATCGGCGCAGTTATGTCGATCCCTATGATGGCAGCTTGCTTGGTCCAGCGACAGGAGAGCATTTCTTCAGGACCGCCAGAGAACTCCATAGATGGCTTCTCATTCCCGGCAATGCCGACGGTTTCGGACGCCAGCTCACGGGCGTGGCCGCGATTTCGCTGATCTACTTCGCTCTATCCGGACTTTGGCTGCGCTGGCCCAAGCGGCCGCTTGATTGGCGGCAATGGTTCGTCATCGATTTGAAACTTAAAGGCCGCGGCCTTTACCGGTCGTTGCATCTCGTCATCGGTACGTGGCTGGTGCTGTTTTATCTGTTGAGCGGATTGACCGGGCTTTGGTGGTCTTACGAATGGTATAAGTCCGGCGTGACCTTACTATTGACCGGGGCAGCCGAGATCAGACCGGTAAAGCCGAGGATGCCCGGCGAAGCAGGCAAAGTTTCGCACGCAAAGACAGCGGCCGCGACGCCGGAGACTGCGAGCAATGCGCTGACGGCTGCCTTGTCGGCGATCCAGCAAGGTTCCCATAAGCCTTATCGCGAAGTTATATTCACGCTGTCGAAGGGCATGGCACCTATCCGCATTCGTGCGCTGGCGTCCGACGCACGCTATGATCAGGCCTTTGACGAATATCAGGCCGCGCCAGAGACGGGTCAGATTGTAAAAACCGAGCTTTATACCGAAAAATCAACGAGCCAATCTCTGGTGGACGCGTGGCTGTCTTTACACACGGGTGCTTATTTCGGCTTTGTTGGGCGGATCGCCATATTGCTATCGACCGCCACCCTGCCTTTGTTCGCGGTGACTGGCTGGTTGCTCTATCTTGATCGCCGCAAACGGAAACGCAGGACGACCGTCGCCACCGGCCGAGCCAGGCAAGAGTTCGCATCGCGCTAGAACGGGTTGAGATCGGGCTGAATCGGAATCCGCTACATCGGGCGGCCATAGCCGGCCACATCGACAAGAATGTCGTCGCCGGAGACAAGCACAGGATAGGTTCTGAGGTCTTTCGTAATCGGACTGCAAAGGCCCTTGCCGGAGCGCACGTCGAACTGTCCGCCATGCAAGGGACACTCGATTGCGGTTCCTACCAGCCAGCCGTCATTCAGATAGGAAAAGGCGTGCGTGCATATGCCATCCGTCGCGTAGAACGTGCCATCCACATTATAGATCGCGATGTGCAGATCGCCGATCTTCCGGCCGATGGTTTCGCCGGCCTTCACATCGGCCCTGACGGCAACTTTGGTCCAAACGCCCATCTCCCGTTCCATTCTCAGCACCCATCGAGCCGCGAAAGATACTTATGCCGCGCAACGATAATATCCTCCGCGCCGGCGCCCTGATCGACGGCGTGAGCGATCGTTTGCAAAGCCGCGGCGAAAATCGGCAGACGCATATCCTCGCTGCCTATGGCCTGCGCCCAGGTCAGATAATTCGACGCATGCGCAGCCGCGAATTTATTGTCCGAGAGGCCGCGAAGCTCGGTATATTTCGTTTCGATCGAGGGGTTGCCGGCCGATGACGTGGCAAGCACGTCCAGCAAAGTCTCGAAAGGGATGCCCTCCGCCTCCCCCTTCATCAATCCCTCCGCGAAGGCCAGCATGAAGGCGATATAAATTCCCTGATTGATCAATTTCAACGCGGTCCCAGACCCGGACGGGCCGACAAAATGAACGCGCGGTGCGAGCCTGTCGAGCAATGGCTTGGCGCGCTCGAAGGCGTGCTTTTCGCCTCCCGCCATGATCGTCAGCGTGCCGGCGATATCGGGGCGTTGCGCGACGCTGACTGGCGCATCGAGATAATCGATGCCCCGCGCCGCGGACTCCCGCGCCAAGCGTTCATTCATCATGCGCGATGTTGTCGTGAGATCGACGATAAGCAGTCCGCTCGGCGCGCCTTGGAACACGCCATCCTGGCCAAGAAAGACAGCCTCCTGCGCCTCGGGCCCGGATACGCTGACAATCAGCGCATCGATCTTCGCCGCGATCTCTCTCGCATTGTCTGCCACCTGCGCGCCGATCGCGGCGGCGGCTGATGCGGCGCTGTCCCGTCGCGCATCGAACAGCACCATCTCATTGCCGCTATCGGCCGCCAGTTTCTTTGCCAATGGCAGGCCGATTTGGCCCAAACCTATGAAGCCGATGCGCATGAGACGAAACCCGGGAGTGAAGGCGCGGACGCTATTCGGCCGCGACAGCCATTTTACGCGCCCTGATCTGCCGTTCCGCTTCCTCTTTATAAAGCCGGCGGATATGTGCGACGCCGATGTCGCATTGCATCAGAGATTCATGCTTCGCGGCATCCTTCGGGATGGCTTCAAGCGCGACGCAATCCTGACTGAGAACGGTCAGCCCCCGCCCTACGCCTTTCGTCTTGTAAATAAACCGCCAGATGTCGCGCTTCCAGCCCGACATTTTCTGCATGCGATAATTCCACACCATCGTATGGGTCGCATCGATCGGCGTCGGAAACCGGAAGAGACGGCCGAGTCCGCCGCCTTCTCTGCGCGGATAAGGAAGATCGGTGATCGCCCAGAAGCCACTGCCGGGAAAATAATTCAGCCAGGTCTTATCGAGATTCACGCCCTGCTGATTCTTGCGCCACACGACAAAGCCGAGTTCCGTGCGCTCGAAGCCCATGTCGGCGTCCTTCTTGCCGCCGGACAGAATATGCGTGCCCACATGGAGAAAACTGCCGTGAATGGGATCGAACTGGTTGTCGCGTACGAGCTGCCAATTGCATTCCCAATGCCGGATATCGAGAAAACCGGACCATTCGCCAGTGCTGAATTCTTCAGGAAACTGGAGCGGTGGCGGCGTAACCGAGTGTTCCAGCCGGTCATGGAAATAGACCCAGATTCCGCCATGCACCTCTTCGCACGGATAGGAAACGCCGAGCTTCTGGCCGACAAGCGAACTTTTCGGCGTTGGCGGCGTCGCCGTCACCATTCCATCGCAATCGAGCTGGACGCCGTGATAGGCGCAAGCGATGTCATCGTCGCAGACATGGCCGAGCGACAGACGCGCGCCGCGATGCGGACAGAAATCATCGAGCGCCCGCACCTTGCCCGCTTTGTCACGCCAAAGGACAATATTGCGATCAAGCCGCTTGAGGCCAAGCGGACCCGTGCCCAGATCGGTGTCGCGGCAAACGAGGTACCATTGATTCAATAAGCCCGTTTCCAGCAGCTCATCAGCAGTTTGCGGAAGATCATCCGGCCATATCATGGCATCACACCTTCATTGGCAGATCAAAGTCAAAGCACGCGGCTAACGCGCCAAACGGCTCAATTCGGTCTCAAGTGTTTGCGGCGACCAAACTGCACCTTTCGGGGCCGCGATCTCCAAGGCGTCCAGACCGGCTGAAATCGCCTCCAGCGTTTCCGCGCCCTGATCGAGAACTTTTTCCAGCGCCTCCGCAAGCGCGTGGCGATAGGCGACTTCTTCAGGGATGAGCTCATCTCCCTCGGCATCGAATCCGAGATTGCGATTATCGATGGACATCGGCACAGACACTTTCATCGGCGCGCCGGCGGAGCGCTAAAAAATCCGCTCGCTTCCGGTAAAAGATCGGCGCGTTCCAAAAACAATATCGGTACCGATGTAATTGTCAACTGCCACCTTTCATAGCCGAAATTTTTGCACGATGTAGCGCGACTGTGATTTTACATCGGTACCTATTCAAAGAAAGCTCTGCTATGATCTTTTCGTTGCAAGCAACGCCTCTCAAACGAGAGGCATCCCATCACAACGCAGGATGAAGTGATGTCGAAACTGCCTCTGACCATGGCGATGGGTCTTTACGACCGGACCTTTCCGCTCTTCGACGGGCAAGTGCGGATCGAAGGCTGCGAACTCAACCCCGTGCATCTTCTGCCGGAGGAAGCTTTCCATCGCGCGTTCAGGGGCGCGGATTTCGACATCACCGAAATGTCGTTCAGCAGCTACGCCGTCACGGTGGCGCGCGGCGTGAACGAATATATCGGCATTCCGGCCTTCACCTCACGGGCGTTCCGGCACAGCGCGATCTATATCCGCACCGATCGCGGCATCCGCTCGGCCGAGGATTTGAAAGGCAAAACAATCGGCATTCCGGAATATCAGCAGACCGCCAATGTCTGGGTGCGCGGCATATTGCAGGACGAGCATGGCCTGCGTCCGCAGGATATCAAATGGCGCACCGGCGGCGTCGAGGAGCCCGGACGCGGCGAGCGTGCCGCGCTCGAACTGCCGCGCGACCTCGACATCGCACCCATCCCGGCAGGACGAACTTTATCGGACATGCTGGCAGCGGGAGAGATCGACGGCATGATGACGGCTCGCTGCCCATCTGTCTTCATCAAGAAGACCCCGCATGTCGATCGGCTCTATCCGGATTATATGCCGGTGGAGGAGGCCTATTATAAGCGTTCGAACATATTTCCGATCATGCATCTCGTCGGCGTCCGTAAATCGCTCGTCGAACAGCATCCCTTTCTGCCCGCGAGCATCTACAAAGCTTTCGTGCAGGCAAAGGAGATCGCCTTACACGAACTCGGCCTCATCGGCCATCTCGCCGTGACGCTGCCTTGGCCGGTCGCGCAATTGGATCAGGCGCGGCGCCTCATGGGACGGGATTTTTGGAGTTATGGCGTGGACAGCAACCGGCATGTCATCGACACGCTGCTGCGTTATATGCACGAACAAGGACTGATGCCGAAGCAGATGAGTCTCGACTCCCTCTTCGCGGCCTCGACGATGGATTTGAGCAAGGTCTGATTCGCAAAGCGGGACGTCGTCAGTCCCGCGCTGATTCCGCCCGAAAGCGATCCAAAGCTTCAAGTACGCGTTGCGGCGTCAGCGGCAGCGATGTCACCCTTGCACCGCACGCATCCTCAATGGCATTGGCGATGGCGCTGGCGATCGGCAGCATGCCGCCCTCGCCCATGCCTTTGGCGCCAAACGGACCCGGTCCCATGCCCTGTTCTTGCGTAATGCTCAAGAAATTTTCGGGCAGCGTTTCGGCGCGCGGCACGTCGTAAAGAAGCGGGTCGAGATTCGTCAGATAACCGTTCTCGTCGAAGCGCAGCTCCTCGAACAGCGCCTGGCCGAGCCCCATCATTGCGCCGCCTTCATCCTGGCCGCGACAGGCCAGATGATGAATGGCCTTGCCCGCGTCGCCGCTGACCACGAGATGATCGACGGTGACCTTGCAGGTTTCTTCATCGACCGTCACGGCCGCCGCCGCCCAGCCGATCTCCAAGAAAAGCGTGGGCGTCAGCAAAGGGGCTTCCGGCGTCTCGTCGACTTTCGTGAAGCCGCGCCCGGTGAACTCAAATCCAGGTCCACCGTAGGCGCGCACCACCATCTGTGCCAGCGGCAGAACCTGGTTGCGGTAGCGGATCAGCCAATTCTCGAGAGCAAGCTCCTCCACGCCGCAGCCGATTTCCTTGGCCGCGAAGTCGAGGATCGCGGCACGCGCGGCTTCAGCGGCGCGCGAGACGGCGGTGCCGTTGACCACAACGCCCGTGCTGGCGATCGTTCCATGATCGTAAGGCGTCTGATCCGTATCGATGGCTGCGTGGCGGATGCTGCCAGCCGGCGCCTTCAAGATTGTCTGGACGATGCTGCAAAGAGCGTTGGAAACGCCCTGCCCCATCTCGACGCCACCGCTCTGGACGAGAACGCTGCCCTTTCCGGTCACTTTGACGATGGCTTCAGCCGGCCGGTTGGAACCGCCGGCATCCTTCAATCCGACCGAGAGACCTATTCCCTTGCCATCGCCACGCATGCGCGAATGATAGCCGATCTCACGCGTGACAATGTCCAGACCGAGCTGAAGATCGCTGTCGATCCCGCTCTCACCCGGAACATAAGCCTCGCCTGCCGACAGCAAATTGCGCCGCCGCAAATCATAAGGGTCGAGACCGAGGCGGCGCGCGATCATGTCGATCTGGCTTTCACCCGCCCATATCGCCTGCGTCGCGCCGAAACCGCGAAAGGCGCTCGCGGGGACCGTATTGGTCATGACGCAAGCGCATTGCAGATCGACGGAGGCGATCCGATACGGTCCTTTGCAGCGATAGGCGACTTTCTCGGCCACGATCGGGCTGACATCGGCATAAGCGCCGGCGTTCAGCAGAACCTCGGCCTTGCGCGCCTGGAGAATCCCGTCGCCATCGAGCCCTGTCGTCAACTTGAGGATCGCGGCATGCTGCGAGACCGTGAGAAAACACTCCTCCATGGAGTAGCAAAGACGCACGGGCTGCCCGGCCATCATCGACAGCGCAATCGCCAGAGATTCCGTTCGCGATCCGCCCTTCGCGCCGAAGCCGCCGCCGACGAAAGGCACGCGGACCGTGATCTTGTGCTCGGGTAGATCGAAGATGCGCGCGAGCTCACCGCGGAGCTGGAACGGCCGTTGATGGCTCGTCCAGAGTTCGATTCGATCCGGCTGCGCGTCGGCGACCGTCACAAACGGCTCGAGATGAAGATGCGTCATCCGCGAGAAGCGAAATTCATCCGTGAAGACATGCGCGCATCGATCGAGAGCATCTTCGGCACCGCTTCGATAACGGTAGGAAAAGCAAGTGTTCGGCGCCGGACGAAGTTGTGCCGTAACGCCCGGCCCATATCGCGGCAGGATGCCGAAGGGCGCGGTTTCAAAAAGCTGCGGCGCGCCGGGGCGCAGCGCCTCCTCGATCGTGACGACCGATTCAAGCGCCTCATATTCGACGGCAATTGCCTCCGCCGCGGCACAGGCCTGGGCTTCGGTATCGGCGGCGACAGCTGCGATGACATCTCCGACGTAGCGGACCTTGTCGATCGCCACGAAGCCCTGATCGCGGATATAGGAGCCGAATAAGGGCGAGATGCCCGCCGGCATTTCATCGC
>JAATEW010000046.1 GCA_015655535.1 Hyphomicrobiales bacterium
CGCGCGAGAGATTGACCAGGACGGTCAATTGCGAGGTGCGCAACCCCGACGGGGACAAATGCCGGTCGTAAAGCTGCGTGACCTGACGTGCCGCCTGCCGGATTGCTTGGCAGTTGCAGATAGGGCAGTCGCCTTGCTGCGCTGTTTCAACCATTGCAAATCTCCGTGATAGGAGCATATACACGTGTTAGTAACGTGCATATGCGCGTATAGTTCCAAATCGTCAAGAGATCTTGGCTGTCAAGGGAACTTGCCATGGACGCCAAAACCAAACTCCTGCTGGAAGGGTCGATCGGCTGGACCCTGTTCAGGCTTTCGATGCCGAATATCGCCGTCATGGCGGCGCAAGCCTGTGTCGGCCTCATCGAAACCTATTTCATCGCCTGGCTCGGCACCGACGCGCTTGCCGGAATAGCGATCGTGTTTCCGGTCTTCATGCTGTTTCAGATGATCTCGGCGGGCGCCATGGGCGGCGGGATTTTGTCCGCAGTCGCGCGCGCGCTCGGCGCCGGGCGCAAGGATGAAGCCAACCTTTTGGTCTGGCATGCCGTCGCGCTGGCGCTCGGTCTCGGCATTCTGACGACACTTATCATGTTGCCGGCGGGCCCTAGCCTTTATGGGCTTATGGGCGGCCGGGAGGCGTCGCTCGCCGCCGCCATCGTCTATGCCAATCTGGTCTTCGGCGGCGCGATCCTGCTCTGGCTCTTCAACTCGCTGGCCGCCGTCATCCGCGGCACGGGCAATATGCTTTTGCCGGCCATTGTTGTGATGGGCGGCGTCGTTGTGTTGATCCCGCTGTCGCCGCTGCTGATCTTTGGGCTAGGGCCTCTGCCGCGCCTCGGCATCATCGGGGGCGCCACGGCTGTACTCATCTATTATGCCGTGGGTTCGGCGATCTTTGCGGGCTACATTTGGTCCGGGCGCGGGATCTTGCATCCGCGTTTGAAAATTCCGGCGCTGTCGCTTGCCAAATTGGGGGATATTCTGCGGGTCGGGGCGCCCGCTTCACTCGTCGCGACGACGACCAATGTGACGATTGCGACGGCGACGGCTTTCGTCGGCACCTATGGTCCGCAGGCCGTCGCGGGATATGGCACAGGCGCGCGGCTTGAATATCTCCTTGTGCCTTTGGTTTTCGGCCTCGGCGCGCCGCTCGCCGCCATGGTCGGCACGGCGGTGGGCGCGGGCGAATTCCGGCGCGCTGCAAAAGCGGCCTGGACGGGCGCCTTCATGGCCGGCATCCTGACAGAATTCATCGGCATCGCAGCGGCCTTGTGGCCGCGCGCCTGGCTCGATCTTTACGGCACTGATCCGGTGATGATGGATTTCGGCATCCGCTATCTGCAGATCGTCGGTCCTTTCTTCGGCTTCTTTGGATTTGGCCTTGCACTTTATTTCGCCGCGCAAGGGACAGGCCGCATGCTTTGGCCTCTGGGTGCGGGCATTGCCCGTCTCGCGGTGGCGGCCGGCGGAGGTTTTCTCGCGACGCGTCTCGCCATGGGAACCACCGGCGTCTATGTCGCCTTGGCCGTGGGGATGATCCTGTTTTGGGGGATCAACGCTTTCGCCGTCTTCTCCGGTGCATGGCTGCGGCATGTGCCGATGCGACGAGCGTCGGAAGCGCCGGTGATCCTGGCGGTCGCTGAATAAGGATCAGTGTGTCAAAGGACGCCGCAAAATGGATAGCCATTGAAATTAGATAGCTAGCTAGTCATGTTGGAAAAGTGGCTTCAACTGATAGAGCTTGCGCGAAGAGCTGGGATAGGTTTTGCATGAGCGATACCCCACTCCTTGATTACAATCTTCTGAACTATTGCGCGAACAACGCCTTTGAAAAAGGGGATTATAAGGAAGCGCTGGCGATCTATTTATTTTTAGCCACAGGCGATGGTAGCCTTGAGGCGGGGTGGACCGGCTTCTGGGTCGCTAAGTGTTACGAGAAGTTAGGTGATTTGCATTCTGCAAAATACTGGGCTTCCCGGGCATACGAAGAAAACCCAACTATCGAGCAATACGTCGAATATAAAAGTTCACTCGACAATATAAATATTGACGATGTGGTAGCTATTTATCGAACCTCTTACGAAGACCATTTTGGATCATCTAAAGACCTGCGTGAACAAGCTGTGCGCTTGGGTCGAAAGGTGTGGCCTTCATAGTAGCGCGGATCTAGCGGTCTGCTCCAATTTCAGGAAGGGCGCGTGAATTCAGGAAGCGTCACCTATGCAGTGCTCGCCTTATCGGCCACGACCTTTAAAATGGCATCGCGGGTTTCCTTCGGTTTCTGACCATCTGTGTAGATCACGATCTTCGCGAGGTCGTGATTGGAGTGATGCCGGACGAAATGTTCGTTGACGCCGGGCGGAAGGTCGGGTCTGCGTTTAAGGAGGACCCTGACGGATTCGTCCAAATCCGGCGATGGCAACAATAAAACGACATTCGGATAGGGCGTCAGGGCCTTTTGGACCCGCGCAAAGAGGTCGTCTGTCTCATAGACGGAATGCCCCGCGCCGAAATCGATCACGCAATCATGATGCTCCGCCAGCAAACGCTCGACCGCATGGACCTCGAAAGGTTTCCAGTAGCGCAAGACTTCTTCGAGGCCTTCTTTCTCCCTGATCTCGCGCTCTTTATCTTCATCAAAACCTATTTCCCGATAATAGTCCCACCGCAAATCGTCCATGGAGCATTGCGGCAGACCAAGCCTCCTCGCCAGCAATTTCCCTTGCGTGCTTTTGCCCGCACCACTCGGCCCGATCAGGATAATCTCATCGCCCAAATCCTGCTCCTTTGCGCATCATTGAGGTGATGCGGTGCTAGCCTCATCCAAAAGCGCCAAAGCCTCGGCATCGAGCTTGATCTCGGGGGCCTTCGCGATCTCGTTCCATTGCGCGAGGCTCGTGGCGCTGACGATCGGCGCGGTGATGCTGGGCTGAGCCAAGGCCCAGGCGATCGAGATCTGGGCCGGCGTCGCGTTGAAGCGCGCGGCCACTTCATCAATTGCCTTTAAAATATCGAAGCAGCGCTCCGTCGCATATTTCTTCACATAGAAATCGCGCGGCTTGCCGATGATATCGGCTTCGGACCGATATTTGCCGGTGAGAAACCCGCCCGCCAGAACATAATAGGGAATGACCGCGAGGCCTTCGTCGATGCAGAGCTTTTGCAAGGAGCTCTCGAAGCGCGCGCGATAGGCGAGATTGTAATGCGGTTGCAGGCAGGCGTAGCGTGGCAAATGACGCGCCTCGCTCACCTTCAATGCCTCGGCCAAGCGCGGTGCTTCATAGTTCGAGGCGCCGACCGCCCGCACTTTGCCAGCTTGCACGAGGCCGGCAAAGGCTTCCAGTGTCTCTTCGAGGGGAGTCTCGGGCAGGTCGCGATGCGTCTGATAGAGATCGATATGATCGGTCTGGAGCCGCCGCAGTGAGTCCTCGACCGCGCTGACGATATGCGCCTTGCCGAGGCCTTTGCCGGCCGCGCCTATATCCATGCCGACCTTGGTCGCGATGATGATTTTGCCGCGCTTGCCGGTGCGCTTCAGCCATTTGCCGATGATGGTTTCGGATTCGCCGCCCACATGGCCCTCGGCCCAGCGGGAATAGACATTGGCCGTATCGATGAAATTGAAGCCCTGATCGACGAAGGCATCGAGCAGGGCGAAGGATGTCGGCTCATCCATGGTCCAGCCGAAGACATTGCCGCCGAAGACGAGCGGGGCCGTCTCAAGCCCGGTATTGCCGAGGGGGCGTTTATCCATTGAACGCGATGATACTCTTCAGGGGGCGGCCGCTTTCAGCCGCCGGGGCGGGCAGGGAGAGGCTTAATCTTCCAAACCTGCCTCTGGGGCAATCAAAAACTATTCACTTTTTCGCGCACTTGCCTTTGGGAGGAAGCTCAGAACTCCTCCCAGCTTTCTTCGGCCGCCGCTATTTTGGGCTTGCGCAGCGCAGCGCCACCGCCCGTCCTCGAAACGGTTTTCAAGGTCGTGCGGGCAGGGTGCGGTGCCGCTTTGACTGCCATCGGCTGCGCCGGTTTGACATGGGTGTAGCCGCTGATTTGGAACCGGCCGATCAAGCGCGCCAATTCTTCCGTCTCCTGCACCAAGGACCGGCTCGCGGCGGTCGATTGCTCGACCATGGCCGCGTTCTGTTGGGTGACCTGGTCCATTTGATTGATGGCCTATTCACCTGATGCAGGCCCGTCGCCTGCTCGCCGGCGGAGGCCGCGATTTCGGCGACGACGTCGTTGATGACGCTGACCTGCGCGACGATACGCTCCAGCGCCGCGCCGGTCTCGCCGACAAGCGCCACGCCATGATCGACTTGCTGACCGGAGGTGGAAATCAGGCCCTTGATTTCTTTCGCGGCCTCGGCCGAACGCTGCGCCAGGGCCCGGACCTCGGATGCGACCACGGCGAAACCGCGCCCTGCATCACCCGCCCGCGCGGCCTCGACACCGGCGTTTAAGGCGAGCAAATTGGTCTGGAAGGCGATCTCGTCGATGACGCCGATGATTTGATTGATCTGGTGCGCGGATTTCTCGATCCCGCTCATGGCGGTCACGGCGTCATTCACGACCTGCCGCGAGCGCTCGGCATCGGTTCTGGCTTTGGTGACGATGTCGCGCGCCTGCGTCGAGCCTTCGGCCGTCTTGCGGACGGTAGCGGTGATCTCGTCGAGCGCCGCGGCGGTTTCTTCAAGGCTCGCGGCCTGCTGTTCGGTCCGCCGCGACAGATCGTCGGCGGCCGTGGCGATTTCATCCGTTCCCGAACGGATCACCTCCGTATTGGTGGCGATGACCCGCATGGTTTCTTCGAGCCGTGCCAATGTGGCGTTGAAGTCCGACCGCAGCTTTTCATAATCCGCCGCGAATTGATCCTGAAGGCGGAAGGTCAAATCGCCATTGGAGAGCTTTTCGAGACCGGCAGCCAGAGCCTCGACGACCTCGTTTTGCGCTTGCGTGGCACCGGCCCGTGCCGCTTCATTCTGCCGGCGTTCGTTTTCGGCCGCGTGGCGTGCCTGCGCCGTTTCGGCTTCGAGTTCGACGCGCCGCAGGGACATGCGCTTCAATTCGACGAGGCCGCGCGATATGCGGCCGATCTCGTCCTGGCGCTCGGCGCCGGCGATGTCGGTCTCGAGGTCGCCCGCCGCGAGCCGGTCGATATCGGTGACGGTCCGGCGCAGCGGATCGACGATTCCGCGCGCCAGAAGGGTGGCGACCAAAGCCGTCAAGGCGGCGATGATGCAAACGACGATCCCGGCCTGCAGCATGGCGGAATGGGCTTTTTCGTCGATTTCGTCGACATAGGCGCCCGTCGCAACGAACCAGTTCCAGGGCCTGAAGGTCATGCCATAGGTGATCTTGGGCTGCGGCTCCGCTTTGCCGGGCTTTGCGAAAGCATAACGGACGGCGGCGGCGTCGCGATCTTTGAGGACGCCGACCAGGAGTTTGACGGCGTTTTGACCATCGGGTCCCTTGTCGGCGAGGCCGTTGGTTCCGACCAGTTGCGGGCTTACCGGATTCATCAGCCGCATGCCTTGCAAATCATCGACGAAGAAATACCCGGCTCCATTGTCGAATCGCATGGCGGACAGAACGTCGAAGGCGGCGTTTTTGGCTTGATCCGTGGTCAACCGGCCGGCTTCGGCCTCTCCGTAAAAATGCTTGATCACGCCCAATGCGATTTCGCTTTGCTGGCGTAGGTCGTTTTCCGTCCCGTCTTCCAAGGCTTGGCGCAATTGCCAGCTCCCCGCTAGGGAGAGCGCGATCAGGCCGATGACGGCGACAAGCGTGATCGCATGGATCCGTTTGACGACGGGGATATTGCTCAAAGAGAATGTGGAAGCCTTGCTCATGGACGATCCTTCGGGCCGCGCTTTCGTCAAGACACATGTGATTCAAAATGGTTAACCCGCGAGGCCTTACGGATTCATAAACTGCCGAGCTTACGGCGCGCTGGCATCATGGCGAACGGGCGCCTCACGGCAGCGTGTAGCCTGCGATTTGAACCAAGGGGAGGCTCCATCGGTTACATCTTCGGAAACGAAGGAGACAATTATGAGCAGAAGTTCGACTTTGGTTGCGATCGCGGGCGTCTTTGCGCTCGTCTCGACCGGCGCGATGGCCCAGTTGAGGAGTTCGACGGCCCCGGCGGGAAGTGCCGTCCTGTCCGGAACGCCGGGCGGTGGGTTATCCGCGGGAGGTCTGTCAGGCGGGTCGGTTCCAGCCGTCACCACCACCTCGCCTGCGACTGGCAGAAGCTCGTCCTGCGGCGCGGGAACGGGATGCGGCGGGCCGATCATTGTCGAGCCGAGGGCCCGTGGCCGTCGCTAAGCTTGATTATGCGCGCGGTTTGGATCCCGCTAAGCTCTGTTGGGCCAGGTCGGGGACGTGCCGAACGCGCGTAACATATTGTGAATACGCCAAATAATGGCGAGAGAGACGGGACTCGAACCCGCGACCTCCGGCGTGACAGGCCGGCGCTCTAACCAACTGAGC
>JAATEW010000385.1 GCA_015655535.1 Hyphomicrobiales bacterium
GCCACCAAGGTGCACGGCCCGATGGGCGATGACCCGAACATGCAGGGCAACTCGCGGCGTTGGATCAGCCGCGCGGTAGAAGACTCGCTGCGCCGGCTGCAGACGGACTACATCGACCTCTACCAGATCCACCGGCCGGCGCCGGATACCGACATCGAAGAGACGCTTTCGGCGCTCACCGACCTGATGCGGGCCGGCAAGGTGCGGGCGATCGGCTCCTCGACCTTTCCGGTCTCCGAGATCGTCGAGGCGCAGTGGGTGGCCGAGCGGCGCGGTCTGGCGCGCTTCCGTACGGAGCAGCCGCCTTACTCGATCCTCGACCGCGGCATCGAACGTGACATGCTCCCCGCCTGCCAGCGCTATGGCATGGGGGTGATGGTCTGGAGCCCGTTGTCGAAGGGCATGCTCACCGGGCGCTACCGCAAGGGGCAGCCGCTGCCCGACAGCATAAGGGTGAAATACCTTCCCAAACAGATGTCCGACGCGCGCAGCCTGGACGCGATCGAACAGCTCATCCCGCTGGCGGAAGAGGCGGGGCTGTCGCTCACCCACATGGCGATGGCTTTCGTGATGGCGCATCCTGGCGTCACGTCGGCCATTCTTGGGCCGCGCACGATGCAGCATCTCGACGATCTGCTCGCCGGGGCCGAGGTTCGTCTCAGTGACGACATTCTGGACCGGATCGATCAGATCGTCCCGCCCGGAACCGATATCGGGTTGAATGAGGCTGCCTACAATCCGCCAGCGATCCTGAAGGCCGAACTACGCCGCCGTCCGGCCACGGAACGCACCGCCGCATGATCCCGAAGAACAAAGCCCCGAAGCCATGCAATTCGTGCGATTGCTAGCTGGAACAATACCTATTCGAAGGAGATGAGGATGCAAAACAAACCTGTTGCTCTGGTCACCGGAGCCAATCAAGGGATCGGTCGTCAAATCGCAAAGGATCTCGTGGCACACGGATTCACAGTGCTGGCCGGGTCGCACAATGGTGACCAGCTTTCAGCACTCAGGCTCGATCAAAGCCAGAATGCGATGGCAATAACGAGCGCCATGTCGGATAGACGCTTGCCGTTACGACGACCGGAAGATGACGTGGGCCTCGCGCGGCGAGCGCCCGGCACTGAAACTTAATCATTGAAAGTCTCTGCCATTTCTGAAAAATATTTCATGAAAATACTTTAATTAAAAGTATAGAGTGAAAAACGTTTTAGATTATAGAAGTATAATAATCCAGGCTCCAGAGTCTATATTTGAATCAGCCTCACATCGAGGTTGTTGACAATAACTGGAGCATCCCATGCAGACATCGATGGACAAGGCCGCCCTTCGCAGCGGTCTCCGCGTCTTGGCTTTCGCCGGTTTCGCCTCGATCCTCGCGATCGGTGCCGCTTCGGCGCAACAGGCCTACCCGCCGCGCGCGAGCCAATTTTACAGCTATTACGATCAGGGAGGCCCCGGTCTCACTCCATCGCGCCAAGATCGCGCCGACTTCGACCGTTCCGGCACGCGCGGCCGCGAGGGTCTGGGTGCGAGCCCGTTCCATCCGGAAGGCCCCGGCAATCCCACCGACTAAGTCTCGGCCCAAAATTCAAAGCGCGGCGGAAACGCCGCGCTTTGCTCGGGACTCTTGAAGGAAGGAGATCGCCATGATGGCGAAAATCATTCTCAAGGCCGGTGCCGCCATTTCACTGGTGCTTTATTCCGCGAGTTTTGCGTCGGCGCGGATCCAACATGGGCACCACCCTGCGCGTCACATCTATGCGCATCGCCACTTCATCTATGACCCCGCCCAGACCGAGACCGCGCGCGATGCCGTGCCCCCGTTTGAGGCCTATGCCGGCGCGAGCCGCGGCTATGATGGCGTTCCGGAAAGTCCTCTGATTCCGATCAGGCCCGAAGTGCCGCCGGCGGTCGATCCGAACGAGCCCGCGAGCGGCAGCTATGGCGCCATGCTCGAAGGCCGCAACCCGGCGAACACGACGCCATGAAAATCTGTCCCGATCTTACGCCGCATGGAACACGGGTTCGTGCCGCGTCCCGCGTTGTGCTCGGCCTCATGCTCGTGGCCGTGACCGCAAGCCCGGTGCTGGCGTGGCATCACTACCATCATCACCATGTGATGCGACGCGTCTACAATGTGCCTTATCGCCATTTCGCGGCGCAGCCGGAATTCGAGGCGCCGCTCTATATCTACCACTCGCCCTATCCTTGCGCTTCGCGCGACGATTGCGACCGTAAGGACTATGACGAATCCGGAACGCGCGGGCGTCTCGGTCTTGGCGCGAGCCCCTATCATCCGGAAGGGCCGGGCAATCCCTCGGGGCCTTAGGGACTTTGTCGCATGATCTTGATCCAAAAAGTCTGCAACTTTTTGGGATCATGCTCTAAGCCTCGACTAGCTTCAACGTCAGGCATTTGGCGCCACCGCCGGCCTTCATGAACTCAGACAGCGGCGTGATGACCGGCGTGAAACCGGCATCACGTAGCCGCGCTCTCAAAGCCTCCGACGCATCGTTCAGAAACACATGACCGTCGAGATCGACGGCATTGCAGCAGAATTTCAGCGCGTCTTCTTCGTCGGCTGCGATGCGTTTTTCGGGCGGCACGAGGCTTTCGATCAAGGCGCGGGATTTTTCGTCGAAGGCCGCCGGAAAATACAAGAGATAGCCACCTGCCAAAGGGCAAAGGCAGGTGTCGAGATGATAGAAGCGCGGATCGATCAGATTGAGCGCCGCGGTTTTGCAGCCGAGCCGCTTTTCCAAAAGTGCCGGCACGGCTTCATCCGACCGGAATCCATGCCCGACCCAGAGCAGATCCTGGCCGCGATCGAAGAGCGCATCGCCGGCGCCCTCGAAAAATATATCCTGCGGCCAGTCCAAAATCTCGAAGCCGTTCGCGGCGAACCAGGCGCGGTTGTGCTTTTCTTCCCCCTGCCGCTCTTTGCTGAGGAAGCAGCTCAAGATCACGCGCTGGCCGCGCACGAGGCCCGCGTTCGCGGTGAACACGATGTCGGGCAGATCGCGCTCCGGTGGCTCCAATGCGACTTGCGCGTGCTTTGCGATGGCATTGCGCAGATCGTTCCATTGCCGGTGCGCGAGGCCATCGTCGGTATTTGCGAATTGCCCTTCCATCCACGGATTGATGACGTAAGCGATCTCGAAATGATCGGGCGGGCACATTAGAATTGTCTGTGGCGCAGAGGTCATCATATCCTGCTTGGCGGGAGGGTCCGGCCGGGTCCGCTGAGCATCACGCTCAAGTGACAGTGTCATGGCGTCATCTCTCTTGATTTTGCTGGCTTCCGTGGAAAGTTGGGCTGAAGCACAACTCTAAACGTAAGTACGCGGAACCGATTTAAAGAGTGGGGCCGGATGGCGCAGCAATCCCCGAGTCGCCTGTATTCTATCCCGAAGCACCAGCAAACGAAGCTCAGCCGGAGATCTGTGGATGCGCGTGATTTTCAGCCTTCTCATTGCCGCGATGATCTTTGCCGTAAGTTCGCACGCAAAGGCGGCGCCCAACGAACCCGTCTATGTCGCGACCTATATCGAAACGCAGCCGCAAGCGGCTGAGCAGGCGATCGCCGCGCTCAAGGCCGAGGCCGCGGCGGCACGGGCGGAGACAGGCAGCGTCGCGGTGCAATTGCTGCGCGAGATCGGCCGTGACAATCGTTTCGTCCTGTTCGAAATCTGGAAGGATCAGGCGGCCTTCGACACGCATCAAAAGAACCCGCGTGTGAAACCTTTCGCGATCAGCTCAATGCGGCCTTGACCGCGCCGCCGGATAAAAGGGTGCTCTCGGTGTTTTGGCCTGGACCCGCCGCCAATCATCCTTCCGCGCATGCTGTCTGGGTCGTGACCCATGTCGATGTCATGCCGGACTATGCGGATGAGGTGTCCGGCATGCTCAAGGCGCTGGGCGAGGGAAGCATAAAGGAGCCGGGCTATCTTCTCTTCACCGTGACGCGGCAGGTTGGCAGGCCGAACCATTTCACGGTCGAGGAAGGCTGGGCCAGTCACCTCGCGTTCGACGCGCATGAGGCGGCGGAGCCAACACGACAGTTTCGCGACAAGATCAGCCCGATGCTGGGTGCGCTTTACGATCAGCGCATCTATCAGGGTCTGGAATGACGGGCGTAGAATAAACGGCCGCGCATCTGTTGCGATGCAGCGAATCCGCTATAATGAAGATCCAATCATGGGAGTGACGTATCAATGAGCAAGCTCGTCGTTTTGTACAAGAAGCCGGCCGATCCCGCGCATTTCGAAAAGCATTTCCGCGAGGTCCATATGCCGCTCGTCCAGAAGATGCCGGGCCTGCGCTCTTATTCCTTCGGACCTGCGACCGATCTCGAAGGCAAGGATGGCGCGTTCTTCTGGACCTTCATCGGCACGTTCGACAGCCTCAAGGCGATCCATGAAGCTTTCGGCACGCCGGAAGGCCAAGCGGTCGGCGCAGACATTCCGAATTATTCGCCGGAGCCCCCGGCCATCATCCATATCGAGTCGACCGAGAGCTGAGGCTTTCATTCGGCGACAAATGGTGGCCTCACCTCTAACGAGGTATCATATAACGAATAGTCACGGATGCTCCGCGCCCTTTTTTGGGCGCGGAGATGATTATGTCATTTGGTCCTTTCGCCTCGTACATTGCGTCACAGCAAGAGGGCATTTGGTGTTGGGAGCCGGGTGCGGGAGGATAGCCTCCCATTATTCTGTGAAGCTTTCCAGCGTTGATCTCAATAAAAGGTGCTCCACAGCGCTCCGCAGAGCGAAGTTGTGACAGCAATTCAGATTGAAATTCGGCTTTGGTTGGCATTGGGTCTTGGTCCCGTCTTTGTGTCCCATCGCTGCTTGGCTTCTGCAGGTCGCTTTAGGGCGGGCCGAGATCGGGCATGCTCTTCTTCGGAGCATCCGCAGCGGGAGGCGGAGCCGACGCGTCATTAGGCTTGATGCCCGCAACGGACGGTAGGGGTGGCGGCGTCGTGGCAGCGTCCCAATCGTATGGAACTTCCCCGATGACCGCATAGGCAAAAGTGTGAAGCATCGGAATCGTGCTGGCGTTCGGGTTCTGGTACCACCCGGCTTCGCCTTTCGCATAAGAACTATTGCGAGCCTTATAAATCACGCGTTTTTCAGCCGTGATGTCGATGACGCAGCGAACTTCGTTTCTTGCCGTGCGATAGCAAGAACCAACCTTGATCTCGTCAGGATGCATGGTCTGCTCCATTGAAATACGTGATGCGGATTGGAACGCACCACCTGCGTTGTGTCCTCTGTTGTGACGTCCGACCCTCTCGGACAATCGGGAAGTTTTATATTCGTATCGGCCGTCGCCGCCAAGAAAATCAAGCAGCTTGAGCAAGCAATTCGCTTCTCGGATGGACGCGGAAGCCGCTATAATTCCTACGCTCGAACCTCAGCAAGGGCGAGCTTTGGCCGATTGCAGGGTCTCTTACTTTTAAGATCGAAGTTGGGGGAAATAATGGATCCGACCGGTACGCACAGAATCAAAAATCCTGAACCGAAAGAGGACGGTGTGTGGGTCACGGATGGCACCACTGGCCAAGAGATTACCGAGGATGCCTATCTTTCAAATGGCTATAAACCCAAGCTTGAAAGCCTGCCTTGGGGTGCGGCCACGCCCGAGGGCAAATAATGCCCCGCTAACCTCAGGGCAATATTATCTCCTAGCTTCCGTCGCGGCCACGTGAGGTGGGCTCGACGTTCTGCATGAAAGCGGCGGCTTTTGTTTCAGCCGCCGCTTGGCTTTTGCAGGCCGGTCTAGGGCGGTCCGAGGTCGGGCGCGGGCTTCTTCGGAGCCTCTGCCGGCGTGGCTCCGGCCGTACCATGTTTGATTCCCGCGACCGACGGTTCCGGCGCCGCCGTCGTGGCAGAGTCCCAATCGCACGGAACCTCTCCAACAACCGCGTGGGCGAAAGTATTAAGCATCGGTATCGAGCCCGCGTTTGTGTTTTGGTACCATCCGGCTTCGCCTTTGGCATAAGAACTATTGCGAGCCTTATAAATCACGCGCTTTTCAGCCGTGATTTCGATAACGCTGCGAACTTCGTTTCTTGCTGTGCGATAGCAAGTACCCACCGTGATTTGGTTTGGATGCATGGTCTCCTCCGATGGCGTGATGCGGATTTGACCGCGGCATCCGGGGTTGAGCAATTTTTCTGCCACCCCGGCGATCCCGGACGATCAAGCAGCCTTGTAGCATCGCTCCGGGTGGCTTGAAACAAATCAAACCCGAAGGCCCAAAGGGGACTCCGGTCGGTCATTCAAACTGAGCTGCACGCTTCAGCATTCCGCTTGACTCAGGTCCTGAAGCGAGGAATCTATAAGAACAAATGGAGAACTATCCCTCAGCGGAGACCAGACCGATGCCTGTCGGCCCTTCGGAACGGGTGGATTTTTTGCGCGCGAAAATCGCCGCTCTGGAGGCGGTTGGCGGCGCGAGCGCGCCTGGCGGAAGCTGGAACGCCGGCAGCCGCCGGGCGCCGCGGGTGGCTTTGGGCGATGCGCAAGAGCCGTGCAGCCTCGATCGCGCCTTGCAGGGCGGGCTTGAAGGCGGCGCCTTGCATGAGGTCGTCGCGGCTCGTCCGGCCGCCCGCACGGCGGCCTCCGGTTTTGCCTTTGCCTTGGCTGCGCGTTTTGCCGGGGCTTCGACAAAGGCCCGCGCGGCCATCATCTGGATCGTCGAGGCCAAGGCCGCGCGCGAGACGGGCGCACTTTATGGGCCGGGGCTGACGCTTTTGGGCATAGATCCCGGCCGCCTCGTGCTGGTCGCGACGCGCGATGCGCAAGAAAGCCTCTGGGCCATGGAGGAGGCTTTGAAATGCCGCTCGCCCGCCGCGGTGATCGGCGAGATCTGGGGCCTTGCCAAAATCTATGATCTCGCGGCCTCGCGGCGGCTGCTTCTGGCGGCGCGCAAAAGCGCCACGCCGGGTCTGCTCGTCGCGGCGGGTCTCGCAGGCGAAGCCGAGCATCTCTCAAGCGGCGCGGGGACGCGCTTTGAAATCGGCACAAGCGCCAGCCCGCGCCTGCCTTCGGCTGGCGGCCGCCAGCCAATGCCTGGCAAGACCGTCTGGGCCGTGCGGCTCGTCAAAGCCCGCGCCGGCCCGCAGGGCATCGGCTTTGATCGAGACAAGGTCCATCCGCTTACATGGGACCCCGAGAAGGCTTGTTTCCGCGATGCGTTATCTTTCGCTGTTCCTTCCCTATCTGGCGACAGACCGGCTCGTGCGGCTGGGCGTTTTTCCGCGCGAGGGGAATGCACCTTGCACGACCTTCACGAAGGTCAAATCGGCGCTGCGCCTCGTCGCGTCCGATCCTTGCGCGCTGTCACTCGGACTTGAGTCGGGTCTCGCGCTTGCCGATGCGCGGGCAAGGCATCCTTCGCTCCTGGCCGTCGAGGCCGATGCCGAAGCCGAGGCCAAATGTCTCGCCGATATTCTCGATTGGTGCCGGCGCTTCACGCCGCTTGCGGCGCTCGATGCGCCGGATGGCGTGATGCTCGACGTGACGGGCGCCGTGCATCTCTTCGGCGGCGAAGAAAACCTCCTCGCCGAGATCGAGACGCGGCTTCACGCGCAAGGTTTTACGGCCTGCGCCGCACTGGCTTCGACGCCGGAGGCGGCCTGGGCGCTCGCGCGCTATGGAGACCGGCGGCTTCTGCCGGATGGTCTCGATGAAAAGCGTCTGATCCGCTTGCTCGGACCTTTGCCGCTCGCCGCCTTGCGGCTTGAAGTGGATCTCATCGCCGGCCTTGCCCGTGCCGGTCTGCGCCGCCTCAGCGATATCATCATGCGGCCGCGCGCGCCCAGCGCGGCGCGCTTCGGCACGCATCTCTTTGCGCGGCTCGATGCGCTTTTGGGCCGCGCGAAAAGCGCCATATCGCCTCGCTTCGAGGCGTCCCCCTATCTGACTGAGCGGCGCTTTGCCGAAGGCATTATCGCCCAGCCCGACATCGAAGCGACGCTGCTCTCGCTCGCGCATGATCTCTGCGCTCTGCTCACCCGGCATGGCGAAGGCGCGCGCCATATCGAAGCGAGCTTCTTTCGCGTCGACGGCGTGGTGAAACATCTGGATGTGCGCACAAGCCGGGCCTTGCGCGATCCGATTGCCATGGCGCGGCTCTTTCGCGAGCGGATCGAGGCCTTGGGCGAAGAGGGCTTGGAGGCGGATTATGGTTTCGATGTCATCCGCCTCGCAGCGCTTGCCGTCGAGCGCAAGGCCGAGGATCAAGTCAGCCTTGACGATCATCTCAATGCCGAAAGCGATCTCGCCGATCTGATCGATAGATTGGGGGCGCGGCTTGGCCTGCGGCGCGTGACGCGCCTCGCTTTGCAGGATCGGCACGATCCGGATTTCGCGGTGATCTCCGTGCCGGCCGCGTCCAGACTGCGGCTGCCCAAAAGCCCGGGGCGGGAGGTTGCGGCCGAGGCCGAAAGGCTGGCGCTGCCGTCGCGGCCCTTGCGCCTGCTGCTGCATCCGGAACTGATCGAAGCCATTGCTTCCGTGCCGGACGGGCCGCCTTTGCGGTTTCGCTGGCGCCGAGTTCTGCATGAGGTCGCAGCGGTCGAAGGGCCGGAGCGCATCGCGCCGGACTGGTGGAAGGATAGCCAAAACTTCACCCGCGATTATTTCCGCGCCGAGGATCGTGCGGGCCAAGCCTTCTGGCTCTATCGCGACGGGCTTTATCGCGAGACGGCCGAGCCGCGCTGGTTCATGCATGGACTTTTCGCGTGATCAAATATGCGGCCACCGGTTATGCGGAATGCGCCGTCACGACGAATTTCTCCTTTTTGCGCGGCGGCTCGCATCCGGAAGAATTGGTCGAGCAGGCGCTTGAGCTAGGGCTTAAAGGCCTTGGCATCGCCGACCGCAATTCGCTCGCGGGCGTCGTGCGCGCGCATGTCTTCCTGCGCGAGAACCATGTCAAACCTGAAAAGTTCAAGCTCGCGATCGGCACGCGTCTCGTCTTTTGCGACGGCACGCCGGATATTCTGGCCTATCCGAAAAACCGTGCGGCCTATGGCCGTCTCACGCGGCTTCTAACGCGCGGCAATCTGCGCGCCGAAAAAGGCGGCTGTCTTTTGCGGCTCGAAGATCTTTTGGACCAGGCCTTCGATTTTCAGCTCGCCGTCATGCCGAAGAGCACTTTCACGGATGACGACGGCACGCAGACGGAGCGGCATTACGATGATTTCGGCCTGCCGCGAGATCAGACGGGCGCTTCTTATGCGCTCGAGCTGCGGCCGCTCCAGACCTTGTTGCCACTCCTACGCGGCGCCTGCGGCGGGCCCGTCTGGCTCACCGCCGCCATGACTTATGGGACTTCGATGCGCGGCGATCTGGCCTGGCGCAAGAGGCTCGCTTTCGATGTTCATGCGCCGCTTATTGCCGTGAACGACGTTCTGATGCATGTGCCAGAGGCGCGCCCCCTACAGGATGTGCTGACGGCGATCCGGCTCGGCGTGAGCCTCGATGACGCTGGCCGCAAGCTTGAGGCCAATGCCGAACGCCATTTGAAAGACGCTGCCGAAATGGCGCGCCTCTTCAGCGAGGCGCCGGAGGCAGTCGCGGAGAGCTTGCATTTTCTGGACGGGCTTTCCTTCTCGCTCGACGAGTTACGCGGCGACTATCCGGAAGAATTGCGCGAAGGCTTTGCGACGCCGCAAGAGGCTCTGCGCGCTTTTACTTATGAAGGCGCGTCGAAGCGCTTCAAAGGCGATATACCGGACAAAGTAAAAGAGGCGATCGAACATGAGCTCGCGCTCGTCGCCAAACTCGATTATGCTGCCTATTTCCTCACCGTGCATGACATCATGCGCTTTGCGCGAACGAAGGACATTCTCTGTCAGGGGCGCGGTTCCGCCGCCAATTCGACGCTCTGCTTCTGCCTTGGAATCACCGATGTCGATCCGATGCGCCATCAGCTTCTCTTCGAACGGTTCATTTCCGAGGAGCGTCAAGAGCCGCCCGACATAGACGTCGATTTCGAGCACGAGCGCCGCGAAGAGGTGATGCAATATATTTACGACCATTATGGCCGGGCGCGGGCGGCGCTGACGGCGACGGTCGTCACCTATCGTACGCGCTCCGCCGTGCGCGAGGTCGGCAAGGTCTTCGGCTTTTCGGATGATGTGCTCGCGGCTCTGTCCGGCGCCGTCTGGGGCAGTTCATCGGTCGCGATCGACGATAAGGAGGCCCGCCGCGCCGGGCTCGACCCCACCGAGGCGCGATTGAAAAAGGCCCTCGCGCTCGCCACCGAGCTCACCGGCTTTCCCCGTCATCTGTCGCAGCATACGGGCGGCTTCGTCATTACCCGCACGCGGCTCGACGAAGTGATGCCGCTCGCCCATGCGACGATGGAAGGGCGCACCACCGTCCTATGGGACAAGGACGATCTCGATGCGCTAGGCATTCTCAAGGTCGATATTCTGGCGCTCGGCATGCTCACCTGCCTCGGCCGTGGCTTCGATCTTCTCGAGGCGCATTATGGCGTGGAACATGGTCTGGCCGACGTGCCGGCAGAAGAAAAGCCCGTTTACGATATGATTTCCCGCGCCGATACGATCGGCGTCTTCCAGATCGAAAGCCGCGCGCAAATGTCGATGTTGCCGCGCCTGAAGCCCAAGATATTTTACGATCTCGTCATCGAAGTGGCGATCGTGAGGCCGGGCCCCATTCAGGGCGACATGGTGCATCCCTATCTGCGCCGCAGGCAGGGGCTGGAGCCTGAGAGCTATCCTTCGGATGAACTGAGAGAAGTGCTGAAGCGGACCCTCGGCGTGCCGCTCTTTCAGGAACAGGCGATGAAGATCGCGATCGTCGCGGCAGGTTTCACACCGGGCGAGGCTGACCGGCTGCGCCGCGCCATGGCGACCTTCAAACGCGTCGGCACGATCTCCACCTTCTTCAATAAAATGGTCGATGGCATGGTGGCGAATGGCTACAAGCGCGATTTCGCCGAACGCTGCTTCAAGCAGATCGAGGGCTTCGGCACCTATGGCTTTCCGGAAAGCCATGCGGCCTCATTCGCGCTGCTCGTCTATGTCTCGGCCTGGATGAAATGCCGCTATCCGGATGTTTTCTGCTGCGCGCTTTTGAATGCGCAGCCCATGGGCTTTTATGCGCCGGGGCAGATCGTGCGCGACGCCAGAGAACATGGCGTCATCATCGAAGAGGTGGATATTAATTTTTCAGAATGGAACAGCATCCTCGTTAAAAATGAATCTCAAGGGGGCCTGCATCCACGCCATGAGGAGATGCGCGGCGAGATCCGGTCCACCCATTGCGTCCGCCTGGGTTTTCGGCAGGCTAAGGGGTTGAACAAAGATGATATAGATGCGCTCGTCGCGCATCGCGGCGCCGGCTATGATTCGATCCGCGATCTCTGGCTGCGCACCGGCCTGCCGCAAGGCGTGCTGGAGCGTCTGGCGGAGGCCGATGCCTTCCGCTCGCTCGGTCTCGATAGGCGCGAGGCGCTCTGGGTGGTGAAGGGCCTCAATCGCGCCGGCGACAAGGACGATCTGCCGCTGTTGAAGAGCCTCACATTCAAGGCGCGCGAGCCGGACGCGCATCTGCCGCCCATGTTGATCGGCGAACATGTCGTCGAAGATTATCGTACGCTCTCTCTATCCTTGAAAGCTCATCCCGTGTCTTTCGTGCGGGGTTTGCTCATGGCCCGGAAGATTTTGCGCACCGAAGAGCTCGGCCGGATCGAGAATGGCCGGCGCGTGACGGTCGCGGGGCTCGTGCTCGTGCGCCAGCGGCCGGGTTCGGCCAAAGGAGTCATCTTTTTGACGCTGGAAGACGAGACCGGCATCGCCAATGCGATCATCTGGCCGAAAGTGTTCGAGGCTTTGCGGCCGATCGTGATGGGCGCGCGCTTCATCGCGGTGACGGGACGCGTGCAAAGCGAATCCGGCGTCATCCATGTCGTCGCTGAGCGTGCCGAGGATTTGACGCCGCTGCTGGGAGTCCTGTCGCGGCAAGGCCAGGAACAGGGCCATGAGAGCGAGCCCGCCTTTGCGCATCCGGCCTGCAAGGTGATCGGTAGGTCATCAAAGTCTGAGCAGAAAAACCAGGATGAGCCGATGGCCCAGACTCTCTTGTTTCCGGCTGAGGCTGCCGTCGCCAAGGATAAGGCTTCCGTCGCGCTCAGGCGCGTTCTGCCGAAGGGCCGCAATTTTCAGTGAATGGTAAGACTATCGAGCTGTTGCCCTCGTCCTTCGAGACACGCGCTTCGCGCGTTCCTCAGGATGAGGGCAACTCCCGAGCCCCTTACCCTGAGGAGGTCACGTAACGACGATCTCGAAGGGCGAGGGCGATAAAACACACATAATAATAAAGCGCACATAATGACTGAATTTTTCATTTCACGATCCAAGCCGTGCGTTTCTCACCGGGCTTCGTATAAAGCCGGGCCGCGCGAATTTTGCCCGTAAAATCGACAATCTCGAAACAGTCTGCCGCGTCCCAGACATCGCCAAGCACAGTCTCGTCGGCAATATCCTGTGCGGCTTGAAGATTTGGAACCTCGAAGGGCCAGCGATCGACGATGCGTCGCGCCATGTCACGTTCGCTGCTGCGGACGGCGCGAATGATGAAGACAGGCATCATCGGCCTCCGCCGTCACCCTGTTTTTTCACGCATGAGCTTATCCGAAAAGTCTGCAACTTTTCGGGATCATGCCGCTATCGTCGCCGCGCCGACGAGCTTGCGCGCTTCGATCGTCGAGATCGGATGGCCGAAGGCATAGCCTTGCGCATATTCGCAACCGAGCTGCGCGAGCTCGATCGCATCCGACTCCGTCTCAGTGCCCTCGGCGACGACTTCCATGCCGAGATCATGCGCGAGCGTGATGATCGAGCGCAGGATCACCGGCCGCGCGCCTTTGTTGTTCTGATGTACGAAGGAGCGATCGATCTTGATCGTATCGAAAGGGAAGCGCTGTAAATAGGAGAGCGAGGAATAGCCGGTGCCGAAATCGTCGAGCGAGAGGCCGGC
>JAATEW010000436.1 GCA_015655535.1 Hyphomicrobiales bacterium
CCTGCCGCGCCAATCGGCACGATCTGATCGTCGTCGCCATGCACGACAAAGGTCGGCTTGTCGATCTTCTTCAAGTCTTCCGTATAGTCGACCTCGGAAAATTCGCGGATGCAATCGAGCTGGCCCTTGAGGCCGCCCAGCATGCCTTGCAGCCAGAAGGATTGGCGGATGCCCTCCGAGATTTTGGCGCCCGGCCTGTTATAGCCGAAGAAGGGAAGGCTGAGGTCGAGATAGAATTGCGCGCGGTTGTCGAAAGTGCCCTTGCGGATGCCGTCAAAGACTTCGATGGGCAGGCCGCCCGGATTGGCCGCTGTTTTGAGCATCAATGGCGGGACGGAACTGACGAGGACCGCCTTGGCGACGCGGCTCGAACCGTGCCTGCCTATATAATGCGCCACTTCGCCGCCGCCGGTCGAATGGCCGATGAGGACGATGTCCTTCAGGTCGAGCGTGTCGATCACGTTTGCGAGATCGTCCGCGTAAGTGTCCATATTATTGCCGTCCCAGGTCTGGTCGGAGCGGCCATGGCTGCGGCGGTCATGCGCGACGACGCGATAGCCGTGCTGGCCGAGAAAGACCATTTGCGCGTCCCAGGCATCGGCCGAGAGCGGCCAGCCATGGCAAAAGAGGATCGGCTGGCCTTGGCCCCAATCCTTGTAGAAGATTTTGGTGCCGTCCTTTGTGGTGACAAATGCCATGTCGCTCTCCTTCCATAAGCTGCCGAGCGCCTGCCAAATGGTCCGGCTGCGCTTTGGCCGTCGCCTTAATCGTGGGGCTCGAAGCGCGGCTGTCCATGGGGCGTCTAGGTTAATTCTTGGAAGCCTATATTTTTCAATCGTGCGAGCATGGCCTCGCCGTCCATTTCGCTATCTTTCCCTTGGCTAGCGCTGCACAAAGTCTGACACATGCGGCCAATGGCGCGTGAGGCTGTTTTCTTTGCATCTTTCTATGGTTCGGGCGTCGGGAAGCGATTAAGACACAAGGCCTCAACGGGAGCTTGTGATGGCCGAGACGCGTCCGCATCTGCCTGCGCGCGAAAGCATGGATTTCGATATTGTGATCGTGGGTGCGGGCCCCGCTGGCCTTTCCGCCGCGATCCGTCTGAAGCAGCTTTCGCCCGACATCAGCATCGTCGTCGTCGAAAAGGGCTCCGAGCTTGGCGCCCATATTCTGTCCGGCGCGGTGATCGATCCGATCGGTCTCGACCGGCTCCTGCCGGATTGGCGCGAGGACAAGGCTTGCCCTTTGAAGACAAAGGTCGTGGACGACCGCTTCTATCTTCTGGGCTCCAGCTGGGGTTTCCGGCTGCCGAATGTCCTGCTGCCGAAATTGATGGGCAATCACGGCAATTTTATCGGCTCGCTCGGCGATCTCGTACGCTGGCTCGGCGCCCGCGCCGAGGCGCTCGGCGTCGATATTTATCCGGGCTTCGCGGCGGTCGAAGTGCTTTATGGCGACGATGGCGAGGTGCGCGGCATCGCGACCGGCGACATGGGGATCGCGCGGGACGGTCACCTCAAAGATAGCTTCGTGCGCGGCATGGAGCTTCGCGGCAAATATACCCTCTTTGCAGAGGGTGCGCGCGGCTCTTTGACGAAACAGCTCGTCGCCACATTCGGGCTCGACGAGGGCCGCGAGCCGCAAAAATTCGGTATCGGCCTGAAGGAGCTTTGGCAAATCGATCCGGCGCGGCATAGACCGGGCCTTGTGCAGCATTCCTTCGGCTGGCCGCTCGATGGCGAGACGGGCGGCGGCTCGTTTCTCTATCATTTCGGCGAGGGCCTCGTATCGGTCGGCTTCGTCGTGCATTTGAATTACAAGAACCCGACGCTCTCGCCTTTCGACGAATTCCAGCGCTTCAAGACGCATCCTCTGATCGCGCCGGCCTTCGAAGGCGCGACGCGTATCTCTTATGGTGCGCGCGCGATCACCGAAGGCGGCTGGCAATCCGTGCCGAACCTGAGTTTTCCGGGCGGTGCCTTGATCGGCTGCGCGGCTGGCTTCGTCAATGTGCCGCGCATCAAGGGATCGCATAATGCGATCCTCTCCGGCATGCTCGCGGCCGAGCATGTAATTGATGCCTTGAAGGACGGCCGTGCAAACGACAAGATCAGTGCTTATGAGGAGGCGTGGCGGACATCCGACATCGGCCGCGATCTGTTCAAGGTGCGCAACGCCAAGCCACTCTGGTCGAAATTCGGCACCTATGCCGGTATTGCGCTCGGCGGGCTGGACATGTGGACGAACCAGCTTTTCGGCTTCTCGCTTTTCGGTACGCTGAAACATGGCGAAGCCGATCATGAGTCTTTGACGCCGCTTTCATCCGCGCGGGCTCTGACCTATGGCAAGCCGGACGGCGTCCGCAGCTTCGACAAATTGTCATCGGTTTTTATGTCGAACACCAATCACGAAGAGGACCAGCCGGTCCATCTGCATTTGATGGACCCGTCGATTCCGATCGAGATGAACTTGCCGAATTACGGCGAGCCGGCCAGGCTCTATTGTCCGGCGGGCGTTTATGAAGTGCTCTATGGCAATGAAGCTGCGAAGGAAGATCCGCGCTTCGTCATCAATGCGCAGAACTGCGTCCATTGCAAAACCTGCGACATCAAAGACCCGGCGCAAAACATCATTTGGCTGCCGCCGGAAGGCGGCGGCGGACCGAACTATCGCGGGATGTGAGGCTTCATGCGTGGGCGCAGGCCTCATCGATCCTGTGCGGCGCTTGCATTCGATCCGCCCACTTGCTCGTCCAGATAGAGCTTCAATCGCCAGAGGCGGAAACTCCACGCACGCCAATTGCCCATGCTTTCGAGTTGCGCGTCGACAAGGTGTTGACGGATGGCTTCGACGTCTCCTGAATGCCACGTCTGCTCCGGAATCTGCTGACGATAGGCATCCAGAGCGGGAATGACACCGGGCCCAAGAGTGGCGAGATAGGCTTGATCCAAGGCCGCACCTTTGCCCGTGATCTCGCGGCAATGAGCGACATTATAGGCCGCGATCAGACGAGGAGCATCGACAAAGCTGCAAGCGTAGAGCGTCACCATGGACATATAGAGCATGGTCGAGACGAGCCATGAGTTGGAGCGATAGAGGACGATACGCACAATGATGGCGACCAGACCTATCGCAACCAGGAACATCCAGACGAAGGCCGCGGCGCGCCAGCAGGTGAGGGAATAGGCCTCGACATAGAGGTTGAGGCGTAATGCCGACGACAGCACGAGCAATATGTTCTGGGCGATCCACAGATAGACGAGGCCCCGGGTCCAAGGCGATCGCTCGGCGGTGCTTCCCGGCCGCATCGCAGCGATCACGAAACCGCCTGCAAGCAAAGCCGTGATGATCAGAAGATAGGCGCCGCGATGCGCATAAGCCGCATAGGTCATTCCCTCAGGAAGAGCCACGCCGACCCAGAGATAGGCAACGTCACTGATCGTTTGGATTGCGAAAAGAATATTGCACAGAAGAACGGTGCGCAGAATCGCGGCTTGTCCAAAGACAAGGTCGGCGCCTGGAATGCTTTCGCTTAAGCGCTGGCTGGCGGGTCTTTCGGGACCGGCGGTTATGATTGGTTTTAGAAAGACGAAAGGCCATATGGCCACAAGGATGAGCAGCCAGAACGCCAATCGCGGCAAGCTGATAAGCGATAGGATGGACCATAGATCGATGCGCGAAAACCAATCTCCGATCAGCGGATTGGCGGATGCAAAAAGCGCCGTGAAGACGCCGGTCACGACGAGCGGTACGGCCCAGACGGCAAGTTTACCTATGCGCTGCGTCTTTTGCCCGCTATGCGAGATGATCTTGATCGCACGCGCCACATCTTCGAAATATCGCAACGGTCCGGATAGGAGCAATCGCCCGCACGCGATGAGTTTTGCGCTCATCTGGCTTGGAAGCGCAGTTGTGACCGCAATGGTGAAATAGGCGATACCCATCGCGCCGATTAAGCCCGAGAGAAAACCGAAACTCTCGACGAGCGGCGCCAACGCAATGAATAAAATGAAAACATGAATCGCAAGGCCTCGGCGGAAGCCCTGGTGTGATGCGCCGGCTATGACGGCGGCGGCGAGAACGAGGACGAATAGAGCGAATGATATGCCGACAGACTGCTCGTAGAAGAGCCAATCCGCAAGGACGATGAGTCCGGCAAGAATCATGAGCCTCTTCGGAAAGCCGTTGCCGGTCGATGTTTCAATTCCTGCGTCGCTGATGAAACTGGCCATGTTGCTTCAACCATGATTGCTGTTCAAAAAGGATTGCTGGCGTGCGGTTGTTAAGCGACGCTTGCAAGGCCGCCATAGCGCCGTTCGCGCCGGTGAAATTCGGCAAGGGCCGTGCGGAAATCATCGGGCCCGAAGTCCGGCCACATCTTGTCGGTGAACCAGAGCTCGGCGTAAGCGCTTTCCCAGAGCAGAAAATCCGACAGCCTTTTCTCGCCGCCCGAGCGGATCATGAGATCGACATCGGTTGCCTCGGCGATACCGGCTGTGGCCGAAACTAGGTGGCCGAACTGATCTTGAGAGGGAAGCGCATCACCGGCCAAGGCCGCGGCGGCGCGAATAATGGCGTCGCGGGACGAATAATCGAGCGCGATTCGCAAATGAAGGGAGCACCCTTTCGCGGTCGATCGCTCGGTCGTCTCGATCTCATCAACGAGCCCAGCGGGCAACCTGTCGCGCCGGCCGATCACGCTCAGGCGCACGCCGCGCTCGATGAGACTTTGCCGCTCCTGATGCAGATAGGTCCTTGCCAAGGACATGAGCAGCTTGACCTCCTCGGCGGGGCGCCGCCAATTGTCGGAGGAAAAAGCAAAGAGCGTTAGCGTTCTCACGCCGAGGGCGGGCGCAACCTCGATGATGCGGCGCGCGCTTTTCAGCCCGGCGCGGTGACCTGCCGTGCGGGGGAGGCCCTTGCGCGTTGCCCAGCGCCCATTGCCGTCCATGATCAGCGCGACGTGCAGAGCTTTACGTTCATTTAAAGTACTTTGTATCACAAAGTTTCCCCATAAATAAAAAAGTTCAGGCGGGTTTCAAATTCCGCCGGATTTTCTCAGGCGTTTCCTTTGTTGCACCCGCGGCGGCATCGTGGACGACCTGTTCAAGCACTCTTAGATATTCGATATATCGCTTGCGTCCGTTGGACGTGATCCGGCACGTCGTCTGCGGGCGATTATGCTCGAAGCTCTTCACGATCTCGACGAAATCCGCCTCTTGCAGGATCTGCAAATGGCGGCTGAGGTTCCCGTCGGTTAGGCCGCAGAGGTCCTTGAGCGTGCCGAAGAGGAGGCCTTTCGGATGTGCGACCAGGGACGTGAGGACGCTGAGGCGCGCCTTCTCGTGAATGATCCGGTCGAGGCCCTCATAAGCAAACCGGCCGCTCTCAGGCTTATCCTTGCTCATCTTGCCCTCCGGTCCATTGCAGGATGATGGCCGCGAGCAATTGGCCGAGCCCGAAAGGCACAGCCATCGCCAAGGGGGAGAAAGCATAGTGGCCTTGCGCCATCGCCAATGAGGCCAGGCCCGTCGCCATGTACCAGCCCGCGACCGCGATCATCGGACGCGGTAGCGACCGGCAGGATGCGAACATGCCGAGGCTCAATATGATCTGCCATATCCCCGGCAGCATCCACGCCGTTTCCGGCGCATAGCGCAGAAGAACCAAGGTGAGCAGCACGCCCGCGGATGCGGCCGGCAGGAATTGCTCGACCGCTTGCAATATCATGTCGTCGGCGAGCCCGGAATGGATGCGGCGTGACCGCGTGACCGCTTCGATGCCGACGAGGATAGCGGCAAGACCGGCCGTCGCGACCCATAGCGCAAGATATCCAAGAAGGTTTTCTTCGGGAGCGGGCACCAAGGCCACTTGAAGCACCGCTGCGACGGCCGCAAGGAGCGCGGTTGAGGCGAGACTCGCCGGTCCAAAGCCGCGAAACTCCGTGCCGCGCGCCAATTGGCTCCGTATCGCGGCGATGTCGATCAGGGCCCTGTTCAAATCCGGCATGACAAGATCCGATTGCTTTGCAATACAAAGTACACTAAATCGCAGGGATCGCAAGCCGCGTTTTCGCGGAAGGCTGAACCACCGCGCCGCGCGAGTCCGCCTGTGCTCTTTGATCCTGTACCGCGCGCGCCCGTTCCGATCCGCATGAACCAAAGGCTAGCCTATGCCATCGTGATCGCCTGCGTCGTACTCGCGGGTTTGACCTGCCGATATGCGGGAACGGGGATTCCCTGGATGTTCGTGAAATATGGCGGCTCGATCCTGTGGGGCGCGATGGTTTATTTTATTGTCGGTTTTCTCGTGCCCGAAGCTGCGTTTTCGAGGAAAGCGGTGGGAGCCGCTATCATCGCGGCGCTTGTCGAGTTGTTTCGGCTCTATCATACCCCTTGGCTCGACGTATTTCGCGTGACGCTGCCGGGTCAGCTCCTGCTTGGCCGCCATTTCTCGCTTTGGGATATTTTGGCCTATTGGACGGGGATTGCTTTGGCTGTCCTTGGCGACAAGGCTGCGCGCATCCGTCGGTCAGCGTAAACTTACCGCGGCGCGGCGGCGCGCGCGAGCCGGTCGTTGATCGCTTCGCCCAATCCGTGATGCGGGATGGGTGCGACGGCGATGGCCGGTTTTCCCGCGTCATCGAGCCGGTGCAGATAATCGAAAAGATGCGCGGCGGCCTCGATGAGATCGCCGCGCGGCGAAAGGTCGAGCACATCCGGGCCTGACGCGAAGGTGCCGCCGAAATCGAGGCCGCTTTCATCTTCGGCTCGCGTTGTCGCGTTGAGACGCAATTGCGCGCGCGGCGCATAATGCGACGCCATCATGCCCGGCGCAGTGGGCGTCGCGGATGGCGCCGCCTCTTTCAAGGGCCGCCCTAAGATGGCTTCGATGTCTTCGCGCGGCACCCCGCCCGGCCGCAGCAGGCGCGGCACCTCGTCGAGGCAGGCGACGATGGTCGATTCGAGTCCGACTTTTGTCGGGCCGCCATCGAGAATCATGTCGATTGTTCCGTTCAAATCCGTGAAAACATGCGCCGCCGTCACGGGGCTGATATGGCCCGATCGATTGGCGGAGGGCGCGGCGAGCGGATGCCCCACGGCTGCGATGAGCGCTTGCGCAATAGGATGATCGGGAATGCGCAAGGCGACGCTGCCCAGGCCCGCGCGAGCCAGGCCGCAAACCGTCGCGTGCGTGGCCAAAGGCAGGACCAGAGTGAGCGGCCCAGGCCAGAAAGCGGCGGCAAGCGCCTCGGCCTCTCTTGAAAAGCGGCCTTGCACTTGCGCCGCCTCGCGGCTTTCAACATGCGCGATGAGCGGATTGAAGGACGGCCGGCCCTTGGCCGCATAGATGCGCGCAACGGCTTCGGCCGAGGTCGCATCCGCGCCCAGGCCATAGACGGTTTCGGTCGGAAAGGCGACGGTGCCGCCGCTCAGCAAGACGCGCGCGGCCTCGGCAAGCGCGGTGTTTCTGTTCTGGTCGTCGAGCGTGATGACTAAAGTCATGGACTAAAAACATGCCTTGATGGACGCAGATCGTTACGCCGCTGTATGCTGTTCTAGCTCCGAACGAGTCAAAGCAGAAGGGAGAGCGAATCGATGATCTATCATGCGCCGGTCGCCCACTATCCGCCGGTGAGGCCATGCGTGGCGAATTGGCCGATATGCGATCCATCATCGTGGCTCTTTATGCTGTCAATGCCGAGGCATTCGGCGCCATGGCGCCCCGGCTTGAAGAGGCGGTGACCTCTTTGGAACGCACGACGGATTTCATGCGCGTCCATCTCGAAACACAGACCAGGGATGTGCTTGCTGGCGCTTCGCCTTATTTGCGGCTGTTTGGCTTGGGGCGGCACGGCACTGGCGCGCGGCGCGCTCGCCGCGCATCGCCTGGTGCGCGCGGGTGCAACCGATCCTCTGTTTGCCGGACGCATTGCGTTGGCGCAATTCTTTGCCGAACATATCGCAACCGCCGCCAGCAGACTTGAGCGCAGCATCATGGATGGCGCGGGCTCGGTCCATGCCGCGGCCGATGTCTTCGCTTTATGAGCCGTAAGAACGGACTTGAGAGCGAGACTTTCTCAGCCCACTTTGCGCGCATCGAGGGCGAGAAGCCGGTCGATGCGACGCTGCGGCGTTTCGCGGACGCGGCGGGCGCCATGGTTGACGAGGGTCGTCGCTTTGAGGAGCGTCTTGCGCAGGTTTTCGCTGGCCCGCGCACAAATGTCGGCCAATCCCTGGTCGACTTCGCCATTGGCCTTATACATGCGCCTTATTGCCGCGACCGCGCCGACGGCTTTCTGATCGAGCTCGGCCACGACCGCTTCAAAACTTGTGCGAAATTTCGCGTCGAGGTCGGCATAGGCTTCAAGCGCCAGATGCCGTTCTGGTAAAGATGAAGCCGAAAAATAAGCAGCGTAGCTGACCGGATGCCATGCAAGAATATCCTGGATGAGTTCGGGCATGACCGGGAGCTGTTCGATCAGCATGACGATCTCATTGAAAAGGTTGAGATAGTCATTAGCTAAGCCGGATGCGGGATTGACCAGGGCTGAGGCGCGCTCGGAGGTCATTTGCGGTATACGATAAGCGTCAGATTCTCTCGTCACGGCTGACATCTCGTCCAATTCCTTACGTCCTACTTTGCCTTATCCAAATAAATAATGTGTTTCGATCAATTCCACGGTGCAGAATAATCGATGAATCCGCGACCAAAACAGGCCAGATAGAGTGTCATGTGTGGACGTTTCGCCATCACCTCGACGCCCCAGGCCATCAAGCTGTTTTTCGGTTATTCCGATCAGCCCAATTTTCCACCTCACTATAACATCGCGCCATCGCAACCGGTTCCAATCATTCGTCATGAACGGAACGTTGCGGGTGCGATGGAGAGGCGTTTCATTTTGGCACGCTGGGGTTTTCTTCCGGGCTTCGTGAAGGACCCAAAAGGCTTTCCGCTAATCTTCAACGCGCGCAGCGAGACGTTGCTTCAAAAGGCGAGTTTCAAGAACGCGGTCAAACGGCGGCGCTGCCTGTTCTTCGCCGATTGCTTCTACGAATGGCGGCCTGGCCATAAGGCGATTCCGTCGCACCCCTTCCTCGTGCGGCGGCAGGACCGCGCGCTCATGGCTTTCGCGGGGCTCTGGGAAACGTGGATGGGCCCGAACGGCGAGGAATTGGATACGGCCTGTATCGTCACGACAGCGGCCAATGGCGCGACGGCCGCGATCCATCCGCGCCTGCCGGCCGTGCTTGAGCCGAAGGGTTTCGATCTCTGGCTCGATATTGAAACGGAGCGGGTGGATGACGCGCTGCGCCTGCTCCGTCCGCCCGAAAACGACGTGCTCGAATTTTTCGAGATCGGTCCGGGCGTCAATAAAGTGGCGAATGATTCAGCCGACATCCAAGAGCCGGCGTCGAGGAGCGCGGAGCCCGCTCCCGCGAAACCGCAGAAGCGTGACGTGCCGGAGCAGGGGAGTTTGTTTTAGGGCCGAGCTCTCTCATTGAGCCGTCATTGCGAGGAGTGGGACGACGAAGCAATCCAGGCCATTGCCTGTGCCGTCGCTCTGGATTGCTTCGCGAAGCCTGTCATCGGGCCGGCGAAGCCGGACCGTTGGGTCGCAATGACGGTGCTTGATCACGCATATTGCGCGATGCCATGCCCGAAGGACCAATTCTCCTTCGCGACTTCGACGAGATTGATGAGAATATCCTCAGGCCGCACGCCCGGGTTTTTCACGAGCAATTCGGCGATGCGCGCATAAAGCGCTTTCTTCTGATCGAGCGTGCGGCCGCTATTGGCGGTGATCTGGATCATGATCAGATCGGAAGTACGCGAAATATCGAGATAGGTCGGACTGAAGGCGAAATCCGATTCCTCATGCTCGGTGAGAGTCATGAAGCGGTCTTCCTCCGGCACGTTGAAGGTCTCGCGCATGGCTTGATAGATATTGTTCGAAATGGCATGCCGGTATTCCGGCGGCTTACCCTTCAAAATGGACACGCGGACCAAAGGCATATTGGGCTCCAGGTTTATTGCGGATGCGTTTCGCAGGCGCGGTTTAAAGCACCTTGCCGGGATTGAGTATCCCTTTCGGATCGAGCGTCTTTTTCAGGGCCCGCATGAGGTCCAAAGCAACGGGATCTTTCACCGAAGGCAGAAGATCGCGCTTCAATTGGCCGATGCCGTGCTCGGCCGAAATCGAGCCATGATGCGCGGTCACAATCGCATGGACGATTTCATTGATCTCCGCCCATCGCGACAGAAAAGCCTCTTTGTCGGCGCCTTCCGGCTGCGAGACATTGCAATGAATATTGCCGTCGCCGAGATGGCCGAAGGGCACGAGCCGGGCACCGGGCATGGCCGCCGTCACGACGCTTTCGACCTCTTTCAAAAAGGTGGGAACGGCTGAGATCGGCAGCGACACGTCATGTTTGATCGAGCCGCCTTCGCGTTTCTGTACCTCGGGGATCAGCTCGCGCAGGCGCCAGAAATCCTGGCGCTGATCGAGCGTCGCGGCGATCGCGGCATTCTCGATCATGCCTTGCGTGCTAGCAGCTTCAAGCAAAGCGAGCATCACCTCGCTCAGGCCATGCGCATTGGGCGAAGTGAGTTCCAAAAGCACATACCAGGCATGGCGATCTTGCAAAGGAGACCGCACGTCTTCGCCGTGGTGCAGCACGAAATCGAAGGCGCGGGCAGAGATCAATTCGAATGTGGTGAGCGCCGGGCCGGCCATGGCGCGGGTGAGCTTTAGAAGATCGAGCGCGTTCTCCGGATTGGCCAAGCCGATGAAAGCCGTCTCGATCGCGCGCCGCTTCGGAAACAATTTGAGCACGGCCGCCGTGATGATTCCGAGCGTGCCTTCCGATCCCATGAAGAGATGCTTCAGGTCATAGCCCGTATTGTCCTTGCGGAGTTTCGAAAGGTCCGACAGGACGCGCCCATCGGCGAGCACGACTTCGAGGCCGAGCACGAGATCGCGCGCCGAACCATAGGCGATCACTGCCGTGCCGCCGGCATTGGTCGCAAGATTGCCGCCGATCGTGCAGGAACCCTCGGCCGCGAGCGAAAGCGGGAAAAGGCGATCGGCGCGCTCGGCCTCTTCCTGCACTTTAGCGAGCACCATGCCCGCTTCGACGATCATCGTGTTGGAGGCAAGATCGAGTTCGCGCAATCTGTTGAGGCGCGTCAGCGACAGCACGATCTCATGGCCGCTGGCGTCGGGCGTCTGGCCGCCGACAAGCCCGGTATTGCCGCCTTGCGGCACGAGGCTCGTGCCGGTTTCGGCGCAAAGCGCGACAACGCCCGAGACCTCTTGCGTCGAAGCGGGACGCACGACGCAAAGTGCGCGACCCTTGTAGAGATCGCGCGGCTCGGAGAGATAGGGCGCCATATCGGCGTCGCGCGTCAGCACATGGGCTTCTCCGGCGATCGCGGCGAAACGGGTCAAAAGATTCATGGATTTACCGATGGGAACCCCTTCTCCCGCTCGCGGGAGAAGGGGGCCCTCGCGTCAGCGAGGGTCGGATGAGGGTAAGGCCACTGTTGACACGGCGCGTTTGATCGCATTTGGAACGATATCTCCTCCGCCGGTCACCAGTTCATTCTTGAATCTCAGAACCCGCCAGCCTTGCAAACGAAGCCATGAGTCACGTCGCATATCAAATGCATGTTGTTCAGGATCGTCGTGCGGCGGGCCGTCCAATTCGACGATAATGCGTACCTCTATGCATATAAAATCAACGACGTACGGACCGATCAGCACTTGCCGCCGAAACTTCAAGCCATGCCACGGTCTCGCAAGCTTCTCCATAGCACGGTTTCTGCGACCGTCATCTCGCGACGCAATTTGCGCGCATGGACGAGATATTGCTCCTTATATCGCTTTGCCATCTGGATATGATGGATGATGCTGGCGATTGCTTCAAGCACCCTCATCCGACCCGGCTTCGCCGGGCCACCTTCTCCCGCAAGCGGGAGAAGGACTCAGCCCAAAAGCCTTCTCCGCTTCGACTTCTTCTTCGCCTCGCGGCGGAAAATGCCGACGATCTCTATATGGGGCGAAAAGCGGAATTGGTCGATGGGATCGACGCTTTCGAGCTGATAGCCGCCCTCGCATAGAAGCGCCGCGTCGCGGGCGAAGCTGCGCGCATAGCATGAGACATAGGCCACGAGCGGCACTTCGGAGGCCGCGATGGCGCGGGCTTGAGGCTCGGCGCCGCCGCGTGGCGGATCGAAGACCAGCGCGTCGAAGGTTTTGAGATCATCCGCATTCAAGGGCCGCTTGAAGAGATCGCGCTTTGCGACACTCACCGGACGAAGGCTCGTATTCGCCCGCGCTGCGCGATGCAGCGCAGAGAGCGCCGGATGATCGAGATCGAAGGCATGGACCTCGGCCTTTTGGGCAAGCCGCAGCGCGAATGTGCCAAGCCCTGCGAAAAGATCGCCGATACGGCGGGCGTTTTGCAGCGCCTCCGCGACGCGGCTTGCTAAAATCTCTTCGCCTGCCAAAGTCGCCTGCAAAAAGGCGCCGGGCGGTGGCCGCACATCCGTTTCGCCCATGGCGAGCAGGGGCTGCCGCCGCTCGATGATGATCACGCCATGGTTCGAGACGCGCGCGAGATCCATCTTCTCGGCGACCTCGATGAGCCATTGCGTCGTCGCATGATCGAGCGTACCGCAGCCGCGAATATCAATGTCCAGACCCGACAGGGTCGCGGTGACGACAATGTCGAGCGGCTTTGCCTGCCGCGCCAGCTCGTTGGCAAGTGCGCGGGCGGCGGGAAGCGCCTGATCCATGGAAGGCGCCAGCACGGGGCAGGCCTCGATCTCGACAAGCTCGTGCGCACGGGCCTGCACGAAGCCGACCTTCATGCGGTCCATCTTCATGCCGGTTTGCGGCGCGACGCGGGCATGAAATGTTGCTCGGCGGCGGCCCGCGCCATGCGCGTCGACGAGGGTGCCGATGCTCTCGATGGGAAGGCCCACATGCCGCAAAGCCTCGACGAGAAGCCCGCGCTTCCAGGCGCGATAGGGCGCATCCGCCAAGGCCTGCACGGCGCAGCCGCCGCAAATTCCGTAGTAGCGGCAGATCGCCGGGACCCGATCAGGGCTGGGCGTCAGGATTTCGACGAGATGGCCGCGCTCGCCATCGACTTCCGCGACGATATTTTCGCCGGCCAGCGCGTATGGCACGAAGATCGCGCCGTGCGCGCCTTTGGCCTGGCCCTCGCCGCGATCGCCAAGCCGGTCGATCGTGAGCCTAGCGGCAAGATCCAAGGACGGGCTCTCCGGGCTCATCGCGGCTCGGCCGTCGCGCGCGGGGAGCTTGCGCCTAAAAGATATTCGCAATTGCCGTCGCTGCCGGTGATCGGCGAGGGGATAAGTCCGATCACATTCCAGCCCCGGGCTTCGACGCAGGCTGCGACATTGGCGCAGGCTTTCTCGCGGGCCTCTTTCGATTTCACGATGCCTTTGACGACATGCGCGGGGCCGACCTCGAATTGCGGTTTGATCAGCGCGGCAAGCATGGCGTTCTCGCCCGCCAAGGGCAGAATCACAGGCAGAACGAGCTTCAATGAGATGAAGCTCACATCGCAGGTGATGAGGCGCGGTGCTCGCGGAAACATGCTGGGCAAAAGTTTCCGTGCATCCATGCCCTCATGCGCATCCGTGCGGGGATCTTGCGCGATCTTGGGGTGCAATTGACCATGTCCGACATCGATCGCATGGACGCGCGCGGCACCATGTTCGAGCAGAACATGGGTGAAGCCGCCGGTCGAAGCGCCAATGTCGAGACAGACGAGCCCTTGCGGATCGAAGCCGAAAGCCTCAAGCGCGGCCGCGAGCTTGAGGCCGCCGCGCGAGACCCAAGGGTAGGGCGCTGTCGCCTCGATAGCGGCTGCTTCGGAAAGTGCCTCCGAGGCTTTGCGGAGCACGCGGCCGTCGGCACGCACAAGCCCCGCCGCGATGGCCTCCTGAGCCTTGGCACGGCTTTCGAAAAAGCCACGGGCGACGAGAGCGGTGTCAGCGCGCATTGTAAGCGGTTTCTGGCGGCATGTTCTAGGCCGGCTGCAAGGCTTTGAGCGCGGCTTTTGGCTGCCGGTAGAGGATCGTCAAAAGGGCGCGCGCGGCCGGGTCTGGCTGGACGCGACCTTGCTCCCAATTGCGGATCGTACCGACGGGGATTTGCAAAAGCTGCGCGAAAGCCTCCTGTGTCATGCCGAGTTTCCCCCGTACAGCGTGAACTGGGATTGTGAGGTGAAACTGCGCCAGCGGTGAATCCGGATTCTCTCCGTCTTCCATCGCGTGCAAGCGAATGTCTTCTTCCGTTGCCGCCGCCAAACGAGTGCGATTCACGGAGGGCTGCTCGGCGCGAAGCTGCTCTAAGGATTTACGGACGATTGCCATAGAAGCCGCTCTTTTCTGTTGGCTTTTCGAGCGGATATGATCCGTCGAATACCATCGCGATCGGTATAGGTGACGAAGAGAATATCATCGCCGATTTGGCCTATGGCCTGGATACGTGCCTCACCATAGGAAAATCTGGTGTCAGCGGCCTCAAGCACCGGGCCATCGAAAATGCGGGCGGCATAGTCGAATCCGAAGCCGCGTTGCCGGAACGTCTGCTCGCTTTTGGCTTCGTCCCACTCGAAATCCATTGTGAATGCAGTTCGTATACGCTTATAGCGTAGCATGTCAATAGAAGGTAAGGTCGTCTTTGCCCTATCAATATGCAAGCAGATTTGGAAATTGCTTCGTTTCCAGGGCTTAAAAAGGCGCTTTCTCGAAGGCAGCCGTCGGCGAATGTCTCGCCTAGCCTGGGAAGCAGCGGCCGAAGGCCAAGAGCAGGCGCGGCGAACCCTTGAGGCGGATGCGCCGCCGCAGCAGTGCCCAGGGCAGGCTCGCCTCCTTGCGCAGAAAGCGTAGCCAGGTTTCGCTATCGGCGCTTACGCTGAGATCGGGCTCGCCCTCGTGCCCATCGGCGACGCGCAGATCCTTGCCGGCGATCGTCACGGTTGCAGTCACATCTTCCCGGCCGGTGAAGGTGAAATGATAGGTCGCGTTGAGGTCTTTGGCGCGTCCGCGCTGAAACACCAGCGGCAGACCGCGCAAAAAGGCGCGCACCGACGTTTGGCGCGAGAGGCCGCTTGCCACGCGCTTGATCGGCTTATGCGGGAAATGCCGCGGCACATAGCCTTCGGCATCGGAACCTGGCGTCACATAAATCGTCTCTTTTTTGCTGCGCAGCGGCTCAAGGAAATCCTGCGTGAACTGCTTGCGGTCTTTGAGAAACGGCCCGATCACATCGTCCCCCGCGGGGCAGACCGAAAGGCAATAGGCGGCCTTGTAATTGGCGCCGAACGCCAGGCTCTGCCACATCGAGACGGTTTCGGCGTTTGAAAACCTGTCGCGATAGGCCTTGGCGCTGCCGCTTTCGGCGATCGTCTCGATCCAATCGTTGAAGCCACCCATGAACTCGCGATAATTATGCGTGTAGCAGGCCGAGAAGTTGAACGCGCCATCTGGGGCGATTGCCCCTGTCGGGCAGGCGGCGACACAAAGCTTGCATTCGAGGCACGGATTGTAATTAATGGGCTTCGCCGTAGCCGAAATCTCCGCGTCGACAAGCACCGTACCGAGCAGGATGAAATTTCCGAATTTCGGATGAATGACGTTGCGGTGAATGCCCATGCGGCCGAGACCCGCCGCAACGGCGACGGGCTTATGCGAGACCACCCACATCTGGCCAGTGCCCCAACGGTCCGCCTCCATCGGAAAGCCCGTCGGCGCCCCGTTCAGCGCGCGGATGCCGGCATCTTCCAGGACGGAAACAATGTGGCGCGCGACCTCGTTGATCTCATCATTCACATGATGAAATTCGACATTGGCAATCGAGCGCTGAGGCGTCCTTATGTTTTCGCGATTCATCTTGCAGACGAAGCTGATCAGGCTCTTCGTCGCCGGAAAGGCGCCGAGGATCTCTTGCCTATGAGAGGCGAGATCGGGGCTTTCGATCTCGACGAAACCGACATCGTCCGCGCCTGCGTCCAGGCAGATTTTCTTGAGCCAGACGGAATCCAAAATAGAAGGCGGCGAAGGCTCGAGCCCCGCCGCTTCGAGTGCGTGGAAATGCTTCACCGTTGGATGATCGGCGAGCTGCGCCATGCTCTGCTCCACGACTTGAATTTATATGTATATACATATAATAACAATCGGTGCATGTCAAGGCGGCGGCTCGCATGTCGCGTCATAGGCCCGGTCAAACCGGCGTGATAAAAGATGAGTCGCAGCCGATCCGGCGCCAACCTTTGCTGCGGACGAGATGAGCAAGCGGTCACCGATCGATGAAATCGCGAGTTGCACCTGTTTGCGGATTCGCAAGGTGACGCGGCGTGTCACCCAGATCTACGATCAGATGCTTGCACCTTCGGGTCTGACTGTTGCGCAGTTCAGCCTTTTGGCGCGGCTTTGGCCGGAAGAAAGCCTGTCGATCGGGGAACTGGCGGAAGCCTTGGTTACCGATCCGACGACGCTGACGCGCAATATCAAACCGCTGGCCGAGCGCGGGCTTTTGCAGACATTGAACGATGCCGAGGATCGCCGCCGCCGCCTGATCGGCCTCACGGAGGCTGGGCGGGCCATTATCCCGGTCGCCTATCCGCTATGGCGGAAAGCGCAAGAGCAGCTTGCCACGCTGCTCGGCGCGCGCGAAATCGCAAATCTCAATGGTGCGCTCGACCGTTCGCTGGAACGGCTCGCGCGCAAAGGTTGAGGCGTTAGCTTAGCCGCATCAGCCTGTCCGAAACGTCGAGCCACTTTTCGGCATGATGCTTAAGCGATCTTGGTCTTCTTATTGTCCTGGCCCAGGGTTTCGAGCACTTTGGCGGTAATGGCCTTCGCGTCGAGGCCGGCCTTGGCGTAGAGCAGATCGGGCTTGTCCTGATCGAGGAAGACGTCAGGGAGCACCATGCTGCGCACCTTGAGGTGCCCGTCGAGCAACCCGTCCTCGGCAAGCTGGTGCAAGACGAAAGAGCCGAAGCCGCCGACCGAGCCTTCCTCGATCGTGATCAGAACCTCATGATTGGCGGCGAGCCGCCGGATGAGATCGCGGTCGAGGGGCTTGGCAAAACGCGCATCGGCGACAGTGGTCGAGATGCCGAAGCTTCCAAGATCCTCCGCCGCCTTCAACGCCTCGGCGAGTCTTGTGCCGAGCGACAGGATCGCGACCTTATTGCCCTCGCGCACGATGCGGCCCTTGCCGATGTCGAGGATTTCGCCATGCTCCGGCATATCTATGCCGACGCCTTCGCCGCGCGGGAAACGGAAGGCGATCGGACCCGCATCATAAGCTGCGGCGGTTGCCACCATATGCACGAGTTCGGCTTCGTCGGCCGCGGCCATCACCACGAAATTCGGCAGAATGCCGAGATAGGACACATCGAACGAGCCCGCGTGAGTCGAGCCGTCGGCGCCGACGAGACCGGCGCGATCGATCGCGAAACGCACCGGCAGATTCTGGATCGCGACATCATGCACGACCTGATCGTAGCCGCGCTGCAGGAAGGTCGAATAGATCGCGCAGAA
>JAATEW010000214.1 GCA_015655535.1 Hyphomicrobiales bacterium
CCGAGCGTCGCGATCCAGTAATGCCAGGCGATCATGCGCGTCGAATAGATCTTCGTGCTGTGCCAGATGACGGGCACGATATAATAGAGCATCCCGAAGCTGATGAAGGCGACCCAACCCAACGCGCCCGAATGGACGTGGCCGATGGTCCAGTCGGTGTAGTGACTGAGCGCATTGACCTCGCGCACCGACATGACCGGCCCTTCGAAGGTCGACATGCCGTAGAAGGCAACCGCCGTCACCGAGAAGCGCAGGCCTGGATCGGTGCGCAGCTTGTCCCAGGCGCCAGACAGAGTCATGAGGCCGTTGATCATGCCGCCCCAGGATGGCATCCACAGCATGAGCGAAAAAGCCATGCCGAGCGTCTGAGCCCAATCGGGCAGCGCCGTCCAATGCAGATGATGCGGACCGGCCCAGACATAGATGAAGATCAGCGACCAGAAATGAACGACCGAAAGCCGGTAGGAATAGACAGGCCGGTTGGCCGCCTTGGGAATGAAATAATACATCATCCCCAGGAAGCCTGCGGTGAGGAAGAAGCCGACGGCATTATGGCCGTACCACCATTGGATCAGCGCATCCTGCGGACCTGAGAACAGGGAGTATGACTTGGCGCCGAACCACGACACCGGCACGGCAAGGTTATTGCCGATGTGGAGGACGGCGATCGTCAGGATGAAGGCGAGATAGAACCAGTTCGCCACATAAATATGCGGCTCTTCGCGCTTCAGGATCGTGCCGATATAGACGATGGCGAAGGCGACCCAGACGAGCGTCAGCCAAAGGTCGATATGCCATTCGGGCTCGGCATATTCACGGCTTTGCGAGAAGCCCATGACATAGCTGAGCGCCGCCATGACAATGAAGAACTGATAGCCCCAGAAGACGAAATCGGCGAGCGCTTCGCCGCCGAAAAGCCTGGTCCGGCAGGTTCGCTGCACGACATGGAAGGCGCTGCCGATCAGCGCGCTGCCACCAAAGGCGAAAATCGCCGCCGAAGTATGGACCGGACGAAGCCGTCCGAAATTCAAGAACTCAAGCCCGAAATTCAGCGCCGGAAAGCAGAGCTCGAGCGCCAGCCAGACGCCGATGGCGAAAGCGACGACGCCCCAGAAACAGGTCGCGATCACCGCCTTGCGGACGACCGCTTCATTATAGGCTTCCGCATAGGCTTTGGCCGGATGGGCGGTCTCGACGTGCGGCACGAAGCCGTCGGCTGCGATATCAACCATGCCGGGACTCCGTCGACGTGCGTTGAGCGGATGCGACAAATTGCCGGCGAATCTGGCCCGCCACAAACAGCGCGGCGAAACCGGCAAGCGACACGCCGAACACGCTCATTTCCAAATCCAAGGCGTGCAGTGCGAGTGAAATGCCGAGAACAGCAAAGCCGATCATCATCAAGCCGATGATCGCATCCCCCGGATGGACCTTCATGAAACCCTCTTGCGCAAAACAATCCACGATTGGCGGTTCACGAGGATTTAAACGTCCCGCCCGAAGCGACATTGATCTGGCTCAAGGTGCAGCCACCCGCTTCGTGGCCGCACCGCCGGGCCATGCGGGTGTACAGGCCGCGCGTCCCATGACGGTCGCTTTGTCGCAGTTGGGATTGGACCCGAGAGATGGGACTGGAATTGGACGGCGGCTGCGCGTAGCGCAGCTTGCATTGCATGCAGGCTCTTTACATGCAGGTCTCTTCGAGATCCTCGAGCATGGCCAGAGTCTCAAGATCGCCCAGGTTTTCGAGCAACTCGCGCAAGGTCGCGACAAAATTATGAAGAACCCGCAGATCGTCGAGGCCCTGCCTGTGCGCAAGATCCCTTTGACGGATGAAATAGGCCCAGAACGGACTGTTCACCCGATCGATATGGGACTGCAAACGGGCGAAAACGCGGCTCGTTTTGCCTTCCCAGTCGCAGCCTCTAAAGCTGACATAACGATCGAATTCTTCAGCCATTCCCGCCTCCATCGCGTGAATGACTCAATTTTTAGTTCGGGCTTTGAAAGCCGTCTGTCAGCTAGCCGACACTGCATTCTCGCGTGCGCAGGCCTGCAACCGGTCGGGCATGCAGATCTTGATATGATGGCGGCCCTCACGCGCGAGAATGCCCGCGTGCATTAGGGCGTTGAGTTCGGTCGAAGCCGTCTGCCGCGTCGTGCCGAGCAGTGCGGCTATTTCTTCGAGGCCCAGATCGAGGCGAATAGCGCTTCCGGGCTCGACCGCGACCTTTTGCCTGTCCGCGCAGCGCAGAAGATAGCGTGCGATCCGCCCGCGCACTTGATGAAAAGCCAGATCCTCGATCAAGGTGATGGCCTGATTCAATACCGTCGCCAGAACGCTGATGACGGCTCTTTGCAGCGCGGGATAATGGGCGAGTTCGCGCTCGATCACGGCGCGTTGGGCCATAAGAAGAAGCGTCGGCTGAACGGCCTGCAACTGCGCCCTGGTGTGGGTGCTGAACACGTCGCCTTCGTTTAAATAGACGAGGCTCAGCTCGCGTTCCGGCGTCGTCAAATAGACCCGCAGGCGTCCGCGCTTCACCACGAGCACTTGATCCATCTCGCTCTCGGGAAGCAATGCGCCATTTGCCAGCGTCTGTTCATGGAACCGGGCCCGCAGAGCGGAACCGGCTTCGCTCGCGAGAAAATCGGAGAGGGATGGGGGACGCATATTTCGTGCATAAAGCCCCTCGGCATTGCCGCATTGATCTTGGTCAAGACCGGAGGCAACAATTTCGGCTAGCGAGAGCGGTTGGAGGTGAGCTGTGAGTTTCGACACATTCGCAGTCATATGCGCAAGCCACGGGATCGCGCCGGCCGCCGGGATGGCTGGCCTTGCCGGTGCGCTTTTTGTCGCGGGCCTCGCTGGCAGCGTCGCCCATTGCGGGCCCATGTGCGGGCCTCTCGTCATCGCACAGGCAAGCAACAGGCTCGCAGATGTACCGACAGCGCGGCTCTGCGAGATGTCGCGCATCCGAAGCGGCTTGCTGCTCCCCTATCATCTCGGCCGCTTGACGACTTATGCCGGGCTCGGCGCGGCCGCGGCGCTGTTTGGCGAGACTCTTTCCGGCCTCCCCTGGTTCCGGTTCGTGGCCGCGGCGCTGCTCATTCTAGCCGCAGCGCTCTTCCTCTGGCAGGCCTTCGCGCCAGCCGGCGCGAGCCGGTCCGCCGCTTTTTGGTCGAAACTCGCGGGGCCTCTCGCAACAAGGCTTAATGCGCCCGGGTTTTTGAGCACCTATGGGCTCGGCCTGCTGTTGGGCTTCATCCCTTGCGGCCTCGTCTATGCGGCGCTCGCAACCACGGCCGCGACCGCCGATCCCTTGGCGGGCGCCATAGGCATGATCGCCTTCGGTGTCGGCACCGTGCCCATGCTCGCCGGAATCGGCATGATCGGGCAGGTCGCGATGATCCGCATGCGGCGCCTCGCCCATCTCGCGCGGCCCGTCATCCTGACGCTCGATGGCGGATTGCTCTTGGTCCTCGCCATGAGCTGGGTCATTTGAAAGCCTGCCTCGCCGGGCCGTGCTGTTGATTGTTCCATCCGCACTGCGCATGATCCTTCCGCAGCATCATGAAGCAGAAACGGATCGGATATGTCTTTGCGGTTGAGCCTCTTCGCGGGTCTCCGGCCTTTCAAACCCGGCGAGGCGGCGCGCGATGTCATGGCAGGTGTGACGCTTGCCTCGATGAACATCCCGCAAGTGCTCGGCTATACGCGCATCGCCGGAATGCCTGTCGTCACCGGCCTCTATACCGTGCTGCTGCCGCTGGTGGCTTTCGCCATCTTCGGCTCGTCGCGGCATCTGGTTGTGGCGGCCGATTCGGCGACAGCCGCCATCTTTTCCAGTTCGATCTCCCATATGGCGGCGCCGGCCAGCGCGAAATATATGGCCCTGGTCGAGATGGTCGCCTTGCTGACCGCCGGTCTGCTGCTGCTGGCGCGGATCTTCAAACTCGGCTTCCTCGCCGATTTTCTGTCGCGCACGGTGCTCACCGGATTCATCACCGGCGTCGGCATTCAGGTCGGCATCGCGATGCTGGGCGACATGCTCGGCATCGCGACCGCCTCGCATGCCACGCTTTTGCAGCTTCAGGAGGTGCTACGGGGCCTACCGCTGTTCAATCTTCCGGCAGCGGCTCTGTCGGCGCTGATCGTCGGAGCCATCCTGATCGGCCGCCACTTCGATAAGCGATTGCCCGTCTCATTGGTTGCCGTCGTTGCAACGATCGCGGCAAGCGCCGCATTCCATTTCGCCGAGCATGGCATAGCAACCATCGGTCCGGTGCCGGGAGGCCTGCCCACCATCCAATGGCCGGACGTGAGCTGGAGCGAAACCCTAGCCGTCTTACCCGTCGCCGCGTCCTGCTTCGTGATGATCATCGCGCAAAGCGCGGCGACATCACGGATTTACGCCGTGCGCTATCGCGAAGGCCTCGATGAGAACGCAGATATTCTCGGGCTCGCAGCCGCCAATGCCGCCGCCGCGATCAGCGGCGCCTTCGTGGTCAATGGCAGCCCGACGCAGACAGCGATGGCCGATAGCGCCGGCACACGGAGCCAGGTCGCACAGCTCGTCTTCGCCGGCGTCGTCTTATTGGTCCTGCTTGCCTTGACGGGTCCGCTTCAATATCTGCCGCGCTGCGCGCTGGCCGGTATCGTGTTCACGATCGCCATCGGCATGATCAAATTGGACGCGCTGCGCGACATCTTGAAGGAAAGCCCGGGCGAATTTTCTCTGGCCGTCTTCACGGCAGCGGCGGTCGTCGTCATCGGCGTCGAACAGGGCATCTTGCTTGCCATCGTCCTGTCGCTGCTACGGCATGTGCGCCACAGCTATCGCCCGCATACGATGATTCTGACGCCAGATGCGAGCGGCGAGTGGAGGCAAACAGCCGCGACGCCGGGCGCCGAAACCGAACCCGGACTGATCGTCTATCGCTTCGGCGCCGATCTTTTCTACGCCAATGACAATCGCTTTGCCGAGGAGGTTCGCGCGCTCGTGCGGCGCGCGCCGACGCCTGTGCGCTGGTTCATCGTCGACGCGGGCGCCATTACGGATCTCGACTATTCCGCCGCAAGATCCATTCGCGATCTTCTCGACGATCTCTCGCGTCAAGGCGTGAATGTAATTTTCGCGCGCGTCAACCCGTATCTGCGCTCCGACATGGACCGGCACGGCATCACTGCCGCGATCGGCGCGGCCCGGATTTTCAAGACGCTCCACGAAGCCCTCGCCGCCGTGCGCTTCGGCGCGGCGGCATACACGAATGGAACGCCCCCGGACTGACGCGCGCTTATGCTGAAACAGGCCGCTGAACGATGTTTGTCCAGAGGCGCTTGAGGCTTTCGAGCCCGCCCGCCGTCGAACTGTAAAGCGTCGCATCGCTGACGAGCAATGTTCCCGCGAAAACGCCAGCCCGCGTTTGCAGCAAGGCGTCGAAATTCCACCGGCCGTCCTTGGTGAAAGGATGCGGCGGTGCCTTCGGATCGATCGACTGGCGCGCCAGCACATCGAACTTGCCCGCACCATCCGCGACAGGCACCAAATGCGGCAGGTGCGGGTGGAGGTTGAATGTCGTGACCTCTTTGAGCAGGCCGAGACGGTCGAGCGCACGCTCCGCCTCGATCGGCACGGGCGATCCATCGGGCTCGGCCGCCGGGTGCAATCCGAACCTGTTTTCAACCGGCACGCCAAGCCCCGCGAGAAGGGATCGTCCGAATCCGCCGAAGCCCTGCTGGGGCGGGAGCGTCCGGTCCCCATGATGGAAGAACTCCGCCTCTTGAGCCTCAAAGCGTTTGCCGCCGGCAAGTCCTTCGGCTTCGCCGACATCGTGATGCGGACAGACGAATAGGAGATGATCCGGATTTTCGAGAAAGGCGCGCACGGCGGCGATTTCTTCAGCGCTCGCCACTTGCCCGGTTCGAAGCGAGTCGAAGCTGATCACGATCAGCGTGTCGATGCCCATCAAATAGGCCTCATCCAGCGGCGTCTGCACGCCGTCTTCCGCGACGCGTTCGGTCTCGATGACGGGATGATGGGTTTGGCTCTTCGTCTGCTCGACGAAGCTGACAAAGTTTTTCTTTAAAATATGACTCAAGAAGCCACCGATCCCCTGATCGAAGCGGATCGGATCGGAGAGCTCTTCCAGATGCGGGTAAAGCATCCGGCGGCTCTCGAAGAGCGCCGGAAACCGGTTTTCAATGGTTGAAAGAGGTGCGTTGATTTCGCCGGGCCGGCTCCAGGCATAATAGACGGCAATATTTCTATCGGTCACGTGACTTAACCCCTCTGTAAGGGCGGATATTCATTTCAGGTCAAAGCCCGTTCCGGCTCAGCCCCGCAAAACCATGCACACGAAATGCCGCCGTGCACATCTGCTTAGAATAAGTATAGCGCCAAGCTCTCGAGACCACCTCCCCGGCGCCTTACGATTTATAAAAATTTCGGCGGATTTTGGAGGTTTTACGCGCCACTGCGCACAGCGCACGTTAGCACGTCTGGCGTCCGAACCGGCGCCGGTCGCTTTGTTGCGCGAGAGGTCTCGCCAGCAAGCCGTTCGAAGCGAGTGAAGCTCGAGATCGAGGTTGCCATGCTCATGATGGATTGGAAGCCGGCCGCATCCGAGAAGGTCAATCAGGACGAGGCGGACGGCAAAACTCCCGGGCCCACATGGCCTGCCCCGCCCATGGTCCAGCAAGCCATGGACTATTGGGTCGACGCCTGGCAGCGTTCCATATTGTTCATGGATGTTTTGCGACAACGCGGCAATGAGCATTTCGACTATGTCGCCCGCAAGGGGCCGAATGTCCTCAGCTTCGAGTTCGAGGTCGTGCTGGATGGCCGCCACTTCGACTGTCCCGTAAATTATTGCCTCGTGCGCATCGTTCCGCCGGCTGGCACTGAGATCGATCCGGCCAAGCGCCCCTTCATCATCTTCGATCCCCGCGCCGGGCACGGTCCCGGCATTGGCGGCATGAAGCACAATAGCGAGATCGGCGTCGCGCTGAAGGCCGGCCACCCGTGTTATTTTGTCGGCTTCCTTCCCGATCCTGTGTCCGGACAGACGATCGAGGACGTGTGCCGCGCCGAGGCGCAATTCGTCAAGAAAGTGGCCGAACTTCACCCGCGCGCAGAAGGCAAACCGTGTCTTATCGGCAATTGCCAGGCCGGATGGCAGATTACGATGATGAGCGCCACCCATCCGGATCTCGTCGGGCCGATCGTGCTGGCGGGTGCGCCGCTTTCCTATTGGGCCGGCGTTCACGGCAAGAATCCGATGCGCTATCTCGGCGGTCTTCTGGGCGGCACCTGGCTCACCGCGCTCAGCGGCGATCTTGGTCACGGCATTTTCGACGGCGCCGCTCTCGTTGCCAATTTCGAGCACAATAACCCGGCAAACACGCTGTGGAAAAAGAACTATAACGTTTATTCGAAAGTGGACACCGAGGCGCCGCGCTTTCTCGAATTCGAGAAATGGTGGGGCAGCCCCGTGCTTCTCAACGCGGTGGAGATGCAATTCATCACAGATGAATTGTTCGTAAACAACAGACTCACCAGCGGCGAGATTTTCTTCGAAGACGGCCTCAGAGTCGATCTTCGCAACATAAAGTCGCCCATCGTCGTGTTCTGCTCCTGGGGCGACGAAATCACCCCGCCGCAACAGGCGCTGGATTGGATCCTCGATCTCTATGCCAGCGACGCAGACCTCCTCACCAGCGGGCAAACGATTGTCTACGCGCTGCATCAGAGCATCGGTCATCTCGGCATTTTTGTGTCAGCCAAAGTCGCGACGAAAGAGCATGACGAATTCACCCGGACCATGGATCTCATTGATGTCCTGCCGCCGGGGCTCTACGAGGCGGTGTTCGATGAGAAGAGCCCGGACATGGCTCATGCGGAACTCGTCTCCGGCGAATATCTCGTCCGTTTCGAGAAACGCGGCTTGAACGACATCCGCGCGTTCGGCGGCAATGACGCCGAAGACGATAAGCGCTTCGCCACGGTCGCCCGTCTGTCCGAGATCAACAAAGGTCTCTACCAGACATGTCTCGCCCCGCTCGTAAAGCCGCTGACGAGCGAGCAGAGCGCCGAAGCCCTGCGCCGCCTGCATCCGCATCGCTTGCGCTACGAGCTTTTCTCCGATCGCAACCCCTTCATGCGGCCGGTCGGTGCTTTAGCCGAGAGTATCCGCGCCAACCGCAAGCCAGTCGCCGAGGATAATCCTTATCTGCGCGCGCAGGAGACCATGTCCGATCGCATCGTGGAAGCACTCGATACATTTCGCGACACGCGCGACAGGATGGTGGAAAGCTTCTTCATGACTCTCTATGGCTCGCGGCCGCTGCAGGCGATGGTGGGTCTGGGCTCGGATGATGCAACGGCGCATCCGCGGATCGGGCGCGATATCGCGCATGAGACGGCCGTCGCCAAGCACCTTGCCGAATTCGAAGCGCGGATCGAACATGGCGGTCTCGCCGAAGCCGGACTGCGCGGGCTGCTTTACGTCATGTCCGGCACCTCGAACCTCGGGGCCGACGAACGAGGCTTTGCAATGCTGCGACAGATCCGTATTCGCGAGCCGCGTGCCGCCGAGTTCACTCTCGCCCGCTTCAAGGACCTGGTTCGCGAGCAATATATCCTTCTGCAGATCGATGAGGACCGCGCCGTCGCCGCGATTCCAAAGCTTCTGCCTGCCGATGCTGCGGAACGGGCAAAGACCTTCGACATCATCCGCAGCGTCGTCGCCGCATTGGGGGATCTGCCGGAAGAGACGGAAAAACGTCTGGCTCACCTTGAAGAACTGTTCAAGTAGCCAAAGGCCCCTCGTCACCGACGGAGAATTTCACGTGGACGATAAAGTAGCGGCCAGTCACGAAAAATACGACCGGCTCATCGCGCGCGCGCAACAGGCGAGCCCGACCATAACCGCCGTGGCGCATCCTTGCGATCAGACATCGCTCGAAGGCGCGGTCGAGGCCGCGCGTCTCGGGCTGATGACCCCGATATTGGTCGGGCCGGCCGATCGCATCCGCCAAGTGGCCGCGGAATTTCATCTCGATATTTCGGGGCTGGAGATCGTCGAGACGCCGCATAGTCCTGCCTCGGCGCAAAAGGCCGTTGATCTCGTCCGCGAAGGCAAGGCGGCGGCGCTGATGAAGGGCAGCCTCCATACGGACGAGTTGATGGGCGCCGTGGTCAAGACCGACGGCGGTCTGCGCACCGCCCGGCGGCTCAGCCATTGTTTCGTGATGGATGTTCCGGGCCATGCCGACCCGCTGATCATCACCGACGCGGCCGTCAATATCGCGCCGGCCCTCGCCGACAAGGTGGATATTCTGCAAAACGCGATCGATCTCGCCCATGCGCTGGGCTTCGCCGAGGTGCGCGTCGCCATTCTGGCGGCGGTGGAGATGGTCAATCCGAAAATGCCCTCGACGATCGAAGCAGCCGCCCTCTGCAAAATGGCGGAACGCGGCCAGATCACCGGCGCGATCCTCGACGGACCGCTGGCGCTCGACAATGCCATCAGCCCGGAGGCAGCCGCGATCAAGCATCTGACCTCGCCGGTCGCGGGTCACGCCAACGTCATCCTCGCGCCGGACCTCGAAGCGGGCAACATGCTTGCGAAGAGCCTGAGCTTCCTCGCAAACGCCGACGCGGCCGGGATCGTGCTCGGCGCGCGCGTGCCTGTCATTCTGACCAGCCGCGCCGATTCCATCCTGGCGCGTCTCGCATCCTGCGCGGTAGCGGCGCTCGTCGCCGGTAGCCGCCGGGCCGATGCAAATAAAGCGGTCGCCTGAGCATGCCGAAGAGCAGTGCGATCGTCGTCGTGAACGCTGGTTCCTCCAGCATCAAATTCTCGCTCTTCGGCGAGGATGGGGCGGATCTGTCAGCCTTCCTCAATGGGCAGATCGAAGGTCTCTACACCGGCAGCGCGCATTTCGTCGCGCATGACGTCGAGACAGGGCCTGCCGGCGAAAAGCGCTGGGATGGCGCGCCGATCAGTCATGATGACGCGATACGCCACCTGCTCGATTTCGTGCGCGGGCATTTGGGCGAGCATCAGATCATCGCGGTCGGGCATCGCATCGTGCATGGCGGCACCGAATTCGCGGCGCCGGTCCGGCTTGATGCGGACGTCCTCTCGCGGCTTGAGCGGGTAATTCCTTTGGCGCCCTTGCACGAGCCTCACAATCTGGCGCCGATCCGAACCATATTCGACGTGGCGCCGCATCTCTTCCAGGTCGGCTGCTTCGATACGGCCTTTCATGCGGCGCAGCCGCCGCTGGCGCAGACCTTCGCCTTGCCGGCCGAGATCACCGATCGCGGCGTCCGGCGCTATGGCTTTCACGGCCTCTCCTATGAATATATCGCCTCCGTGCTTCCAAGCCTCGATCCGGGCTTGGCGCGGGCTAAAGTCATCGTCGCTCATCTGGGAAATGGGGCGAGCCTTTGTGCGATCAACGCGGGCCGCAGCATTGCAAGCACCATGGGTTTCACGGCGGTCGAGGGACTGCCGATGGGCACAAGGTCGGGCTCGATCGATCCCGGCGTCATCCTCTACCTGATCGACGAGTTGAAGATGGGCCCGCGCGACATCGAGGCTCTGCTCTACAAAAAATCCGGCCTCCTCGGCGTGTCGGGCATATCGAGCGACATGCGCATGTTGCAAACAAGCCCTGACCCTCGCGCGCGCCTCGCCATCGATCTTTTCATCTACCGGATCGGCCGCGAGATCGGCTCGCTCGCAGCCGCATTGGGCGGACTCGACGCCCTTGTCTTCACGGCCGGGATCGGAGAGCACAGCGCGCAGGTCCGGCGCGATGCGTGCCGCGCGGCCGCATGGCTAGGTGTGGAGCTGGACGAGGCGGCAAACGAGGCCGGAGGTCCGCGCATCAGCACGCAAGGCAGCAAAGTGTCGGCCTGGACGGTCGGAACAAACGAAGAGCTGATGATCGCGCGCCATACGCGCCAATCGCTCGAAGCCGCCTGACTTAATTCATTTGAGGATTGACCAGCATGACCATTGAAGCTCAACACCAGATCCTTGCTGGCCGCCGCGCGCTCATCATCGGCATCGCGAACGAACATTCGATCGCTTATGGCTGCGCCAAGGCGATGCGCGAACTCGGAGCCGAACTCGCAATCACCTATCTCAACGACAAAGCGAAGCCCTATGTCGAGCCGCTGGCGGCCGGTCTCGAGACATCGATCTTCCTGCCGCTCGATGTGACCGTGCCAGGCCAACTCGAAACCGCGTTCGGCGCGGTCGCAACGCAATGGAGCAGCCTCGATATCCTGATCCATTCAATCGCCTTTGCGCCGAAGGCCGATCTCCAAGGCGGTCTTCTCGATTGCTCGGCGGAAGGTTTCGCCAAGGCGATGGATATTTCCTGCCATTCCTTCGTGCGCATGGCGAAGCTCGCCGCTCCGCTCATGACCGATGGCGGGACGATGCTCGCGATGAGCTATATCGGCGCCGACC
>JAATEW010000349.1 GCA_015655535.1 Hyphomicrobiales bacterium
GCATGGATTTCTGTTCAACCGCGGCGAGAAAATGTCGAAGTCGGTCGGCAATGTGATCGGCCCGCATGATCTCGTCGAGCGCTACGGCATCGATCCCTTGCGCTATTTCTTCCTGCGCGAAGTGCCCTTCGGGCAGGACGGCAATTATTCGCACGAGGCGATCGTCAATCGCATGAATGCCGATCTCGCCAATGATATCGGCAATCTGGCGCAGCGCTCCTTGTCGATGATCGGCAAGAATTGCGGGGCGAAGCTCCCGGCGCCGGGCGATTTTTCCGAGGCCGATCTCGCCTTGCTCAATCAGGCGGCGGCATTGCCGGAAAAGGCCCGCGCCCTGATGCAGGATTATGCGCTGCATTTGGTGCTCGCCGAAATCTGGCGGGTCGTTGCCGAGGCGAACCGCTATTTCGCCGCCGAGGAGCCATGGAAGAAAAAATCCGACCTGCCGCGCAGGGACACCATTCTCTACGTCACGGCGGAGGTGCTGCGCATCCTGGCGATCATGGCTTTGCCGTTCACGCCGGAGGCCATGGAAAAGCTTTTGGATCTTCTGGCCGTTCCGCCGGACGCGCGGAATTTCGTCGAGGCCGCGCGTGTGGGCGGCCTCAAATCGGGCGTCGAATTGCCATCTCCGGCGCCTATCTTCCCGCGCTATATAGAGCCGGAAGAAGAACCCAAGGCCTGAACCCATGTTGATCGATTCGCATTGCCATTTGGACTTTCCGGATTTCGCGGCCGAGCGCGACGCAGTTGTGGCGCGGGCTCAAGCCGCGGGTCTCGCCCGCATGATCACGATCTCGACGCGCGTCGATGCCTTCGCCACGATCTCCGGCATCGCCGAGGCCTATGAGCCCGTCTATTGCACGCTCGGCACGCATCCGCTCGAAGCCCATCGCAATCTGGAGGTCACAGCCGCGCAGCTCGTCGCCATGGCAAAGCATCCGAAATGCGTCGGCCTCGGCGAAGCGGGGCTCGACTATCATTACGATCTCGCGCCGCGCGATGTCGCGCATCGGGTGTTTCGCACCCATATCGAAGCCGCGCGCGATAGCGGCCTGCCCCTCGTCATTCATTCGAGAGATGCCGATAACGACATGGCGGCGATCCTGACCGACGAGATGGGGAAGGGGGCTTTCAAGGCCGTGCTCCATTGTTTCACCTCTTCGGCGCGGCTCGCGGAAGTGGGCGTAGAACTTGGTCTCTCGATCTCCTTCTCGGGCGTGCTCACCTTCAAGAAATCCGACGAGCTCCGCGCCATTGCGCAAAAAGTGCCGCTCGACCGGCTGCTGGTCGAGACCGATGCGCCATTTCTGGCGCCGCAGCCTTATCGCGGCAAGCGCAACGAGCCTGCCTTCGTCGTCGAGACGGCGAAGGTTCTGGCCGAGGTCAAGGGCGTGAGCCAGGCCGAGATCGGCGCCATCACTACGGCCAATGTGCTGCGGCTTTTTTCGAAAATGCCTGCACCTGCCGGTATCGAGGCCAAAGGCGCGGAGGCGGCGGCCTGATGAGCCTCGCCATCACCATCCTCGGCTGCGGCTCGTCGGGCGGCGTGCCGCGCGTCGGCCAGGGCTGGGGCGCCTGCGATCCGGCCAATCCGAAGAACCGCCGCCGCCGCTGCTCGATCTTTGTGGAACAGACAGCGCAGGACGGCGGCGCCACGCAAACTGCCGCAGGCAAAACCCAAGTACTGATCGATATGTCGCCGGATCTGCGCGAGCAATTGATCGGCCAGGGCGTCACCAATCTCGATGCGATCCTGGTGACGCATCAGCACGCCGACCATACGCATGGGATCGACGACATCAGGCCTCTGGTCATCATGGCGCATCGCAAGCTCGATGTTCATATGGACGCAGTGACGTCCGGCATCGTGCGCGGCAGCTTCGGCTATATTTTCGAAACCCCGCCCAGCAGCCAATATCCGGCGCTCCTCAACGAGCACAGGCTGCATGCGGGGCATCCTTGCATCATCGAGGGCAAGGGCGGGCCGATTTCCTTCCTGCCGTTCCGGCTCGAACATGGCGAGATCGACGCGCTCGGCTTCCGCATCGGCGACATCGCCTATTCGCCCGACGTCAACGCCATTCCGCCGGAAAGCGTCGGCTTCCTGGAAGGTCTCGACCTCTGGATCGTCGATGCCTTGCGCTACAAGCCGCATCCGACGCATTTCTGTCTCGAAGAGACATTGGAGTGGATCGCGCGGCTGAAACCGCGCCATGCGATCCTGACGAACCTCCACACCGATCTCGATTTCGAGGCGCTGCGCGCGCAATTACCGGCGAATGTTGAGCCTGCGTTTGACGGCATGCGTATCGTGCGCGACTGAAATGCCGCATTCCGCGCTGATCCCGGCCGCCGCATCCGCCAGTGCCTGCTTGAAGCGGCCGTAGTCCAGGCTGCGGACGAGCCAGGCATCGACGGCCTGTTTCAATTCCGGGTCGCGGCTCATCAGATAGGCTTTCTCGTAATGATCGAAAGGTTCGGCGACGTTCGCCGGACACAGCGTGCCGGGATGACGGCGGGACTGGTAGTCCACGATTTCGCCGTCGTCCATGACGACGTCGGCGCGACCGGCCTCCAACTCGCCGAAAATTGTCCGGTTGTCGGGATAATCGTTGATCTGGGCATGCGGGAAATTCGCTCGGTCAAAACGCTCGTTCGTGCCGCCCGGATGAACGACCACCCGCACGTCGGGCCGGTCGATGGAGGCGATCGTGACATAGCGGTCCTTGTCGGCGCAGCGCACGATCGGCCTGTGGCCGTCGAGCAAGACAGGCATCGAATAATAGCCGATGGCAGCGCGATCGTCGGTCACGCTGACGCCGCCCATGACGATATCGAAGCGGTCGGCCTGGAGGTCAGGTATGATGTTCTTCCACGTCGTCTGCACGATCGCGAGCTTGACGCCAAGCGATTTGGTCAGCGACAGCGCCATGGTGACATCGGCGCCTGTGAATTCGCCATCCGAATCGCGAAAGGAGAAGGGCGCGTAATCGCCCGTCAATCCGACTCTGAGCGTCCCGTCGGCCCGGATGGCTGCGAGCGGACGCGCGGATAATGGCGGTGCCACGATCAAAGCCAGTAATGAGCTCGCTAAAATGCTTAAAAACTGAACGGATCTAACCATTCCTCATTCCGCCTGCCAGGCTCTTACATGTGCCCAGTGTGGGGATTGAACAAGCGCCGTTACAATATGATTTCAGCGACTCCGGCGGAGCCGGCCGTCTCGATCCGCTCATCGTGTGGGTTCGCGAGGTGAACATCGCCTATTTAGGTTCCATAATATTGATTATGCGAATCAAGCATACGGCGAACCCTGGGCTCCACTTATATGAATGATCGTATTTGACATGCCTTATCAGTTCCGGCAGGTTCTGTTCTTCCCCACAAAATCGGTAGCCAAGAGCCTCGTTTTTCTGCTACGAATAATGCGGACACGGGACGATCGGCATTCATATCGAATACCAGGCGCGGATATTTGGCTGGCACCCTCGGGTGGCTGGCCTTGTTTGCGTGCTTGATCCGGATTGCGTAAGTGTTTGATTTAAGATGGTAAATTGGCAAGCGAACGGCGGGTATCGCCTAGGCGGAGACGAGCGGGCATAACATGAGCAAAGGTAAAGACTTCCGGGGACCCAGAAAGCGCGGGTTTGATGATGATGGACCGTCCCCCTTCGACGCACCGCGGACAGCAAGCCGCCCCGCGCGTCCAGCCTTCGGTGGAGCTCCAAGCGGCGGCGGATTTGGCGGCGGCGCCGAAGCGCCCACGACGGGTACGCCGGTCGATGCCGTGGTCAAATGGTTCAAGGGCGACAAGGGCTTCGGTTTCGTCGAATTGGGCAATGGCGCCGGCGACGCTTTTCTTCATATCGGCGCCCTCCAGGCCGCCGGCTATGAAACCGTACCGCCGGGCGCCAAGCTAAAGGTCTATGTTGGCAATGGCATGAAGGGCACCCAGGTGACCCGCGTGCTCGAAGTCGACACGGCCGGCGCAGCCGAGCGGGCGCCGCAGCGCTCCTTCTCCGACGCGCCGCGGGGCGGCCCGCGCCGCGCGCCCGATCCGGCCACGGCCGTGTCGGTCAGCGGCACCGTCAAATGGTTCGACGACAACAAAGGCTTCGGCTTCGTGCAATCGCACGACGGCGGCAAGGATGTCTTCGTCCATATTTCGGTTCTGGGCTCGTCCGGCGTTCAGCATCTGGCCGAAGGCCAGGCGGTGACGATGCGGGTCGTGGATACGCCGAAGGGCCGCGAGGCTCTGTCGATCTCTCTCGATTGAGATCGTAAGATCGGGGCTCGATAATGATGCAATCTGGCGAAATCCAAACGTTTCGCCAGATTCAAACCCTTTTATTTTAAATGCAGCCCTCCTCCGATATCGCCCGTCTGATCGAGATCATGGCTGCCTTGCGGACCCCCGGCTCCGGCTGTCCGTGGGATCTCGAACAGAATTTCGAGACGATCGTCCCTTTCACGCTCGAAGAGGCCTATGAGGTCGCGGACGCCGTTCAGCGTGGCGATCTTCAGGACTTGCGCGACGAGCTCGGCGACCTGCTGCTGCAGGTGGTCTTTCATGCCCGCCTGGCGGAAGAGCAAAAAGCTTTCGATTTCGGCGGCGTGGTCGAAGCCATCACCGCGAAAATGATCCGCCGCCATCCGCATATATTCGGCGAGGCCAAGGATCTCACGCCAGATGCCGTCAAGGGGCTCTGGGCCGAGATCAAGGCTGCGGAGAAGGCCGCCAAGGCGGTCGCGCGCGGCGGCGAGGTGCAAACCCCGTCAGGCGTTCTGGCCGATGTCGCGGTGACCCTTCCGGCTTTGACCCGCGCCGTCAAATTGCAGGAGAAGGCCTCGCGCGTCGGCTTCGATTGGAAGGACGCGAAAGTGGTCGTCGTCAAGATCCGCGAAGAGACGGATGAGGTCGAAGCCGCGCTTGCCGGCGGCGACCCGGACGCGGTCGCCGAAGAAATCGGCGATTTGTTTTTCGCTGTCGCCAATCTCGCGCGGCATCATGACCGCGACCCCGAAAGCATTGTGCGTGCGGCCAATGCGAAATTCGAACGGCGCTTCGGCTTTATCGAAGAGACGCTGGCGCGGCGCGGTCAGGCCTTTGCCGCGACAAGCCTCGCCGAAATGGAAGCGCTTTGGACCGAGGCCAAAGCGGCTGAGAAAAAATAAAAACCTAATGAGGGCTTCTGTGAAATTAGGCCCTTAGTCCTCACCCTGAGGAGCGTCCAAAGGACTCGTCTCGAAGGGCGAGGACGTTCAAGAATGCCGTTCGGCAACCGCTATAAGCGTCCTCATCCTGCCGCCCGCAACAGCGCGCCTTCAAGCTCGGCATCGAGCATGCGTCCGACCGCCGTCACGTCGCCATCGCCGAACTGGCCGAAGAACGAAGACGGCCGGTCATATTCGAAGACGGCATGCCCCGCCTCGTTCTCGTAGAGCACCACGCGCAGCGGCGCATAAAGCGCCGCCGGCACTTTATGTCGCGTCATTTTGGAGGCCGTCAGCGGATTGCCGATCTCATATTGCATCGCCTTCTTCTTTTGGCCGGCCATCTGCAGGGTCGCGCCATGGTCGCGGGCAAGGAAGATCGACAGATCCGGCCCCGCCTCCAGAAGCTTCAAGGCGCTCTCGGCGTCGCCCTGCCCCAAAAGTTCGAGGCTCTTCGTGTTGAGTTGAGGCACTGCGCGCTCAAGTGCCGCCTTCACCTCGTCGAATGATTTCTGCGACTCGATGCGGACATGTTCGATCTCAATCGCATGCCGCGTTACGATCGGGTCGGCCATCGCCACCTCCATAATACTTGCATATGAGCCTATATGGAGCGGAGTGGCGGCTTGGCGAGATGCCTAGAGCGCGTTTCCAGAATGCGGAGTCGCAAGAGGGAAAAGAACTCGCTCCAGATCAATAATTGGAGCATGTTCTAATCCAAAAAATTGAACAACTTTTTGGGAACATGCTCTAGGCTGTAGTGACGATTTAAAGATTTGGGATTCCCAAGGGGACGCAAATCAGATTCAAGGCTGATTTTTGGACGATCAGCCATGAACTGCGATGAATTACGCGACGATCAGTGGGAACGCTTGAAGCCTTTTGTACCA
>JAATEW010000362.1 GCA_015655535.1 Hyphomicrobiales bacterium
ATCGCCGGCGGCGCGGCAAGCGAAGAGCCGCCCGTCATTTGCGCAGAGGAAACAGGATCGGGCCAAGCCGCGACTTCCGCCATGCTGTCAGGACGATTGGCCGGGTCCGGCTGCAGCATGCGCTCCAACAGGGGCCGGATCTCCGGGTCGATGCCGCTCAGATCCGGCACCTTCTGGCGCATGAGCACCAGATCGGCCGGCGTGCCCGACATTTTGAGGGGTACGCCGAGCAAAGCCGCGGCCAGCGTCAATCCAAGCGAATAAATATCGGTTTTGGCTGTGACGACGCCGCCGTAGAGGCCGATCTGCTCGGGCGAGGCAAAATTCGATTTGCCGGCGAAATCTTCGCCGATCACGGTGGCGGCGCCCAAACTGTCGCGCGCAATGCCGAAATCGATCAGCTTGGCGCGGTTGGGATCATTGCCAGGAAGGATAATATTGTCGGGCGAGACATCGCGATGAATCACGCCGAGGCGGTGCGCGGCCTCAAGGCCCGCGGCGAGCCGTTTTCGCAGCACATGCACGGCGGCAAGGTCGAGCGGCCGGCGCTTCAGAATGTTCGAAAGCGAGTCGCCCTCGACGAATTCCATCGCAAGATAGGGCGCTTTCAGATTGGGATCGGTCGTGAAGATGTAATAGCGGACGATGGCATCGTGCGGCGTGCGATGCAGAGCCGAGGCTTCCTTGCGAAACAGCGCCAGATAGGTGTCGTTTTCGGCGAGTTCCGGCCGGATCATTTTGATCGCGACGGCGTCGCCCGTCTCCAATGCCCGGCCACGATAGATGCGGCCCATGCCGCCGATCGCGATCAATTCGTTGATCTCGAAGACGCCGTTCAGCCGCGTGCCCGGCCCGACGCCCGAAGACCCTTGGGGTTTGCTCACTGTCGGCTCTGTCAACGACATGACCTCGCTTTGACAATCAAAACACGCATAAGGTGACGCGTTTCAATCGCATGTCCAATGAGTCCACATCATGGTCCTAGCCATGGTAGGCCTACGGACGTAAGTCGCAAGCCTCAACCGGTAAGAATGTGCGCTAACGCACCTGCGTTGCAGCACCATGAAGTGCTCGATTATCCGTCGCGCAGCGGGCTAATCCGGTTCACGCGAACCGCAAATTTTCCGGTCATTTGTTAAAAACTGAGCTTTTTTCCCGCGCGCCTTCAGCGTAAAAGCGCGCGTCATCTTGCAATGCTAAGAGGACCGGCATCGAGTTCGCGCATGCCTGCGAAAGCTCGATTTGACGGCGCTGCGCCGTTCAATCCTATATCTTCATCCAATACATGAATAATAATGCCTAAGGAGCTTAAATGACTGCGATTCTCGACATCGTCGCCCGGGAAATCCTCGACAGCCGCGGCAATCCCACCGTCGAGGTCGACGTGACGTTGGAAGACGGCTCCCTGGGCCGCGCCGCCGTCCCTTCGGGCGCCTCCACCGGCGCGCATGAGGCGGTCGAATTGCGCGATGGCGACAAGCACCGATTCGGCGGCAAGGGCGTGTTGAAGGCGGTTGAAACCGTCAATCGCGATCTTTTCGATGCTCTATCCGGCTTCGATGCGGAAGATCAGATTTTGATCGACGAAACCATGATCGCTCTCGACGGCACATCCAACAAGGAACGGCTTGGCGCCAACGCGATTTTGGGCGTTTCGCTCGCAGTGGCGAAAGCCGCGGCGGAAGCTTCGGGCACGCCGCTCTACCGCTATGTCGGCGGCATCCAGGCGCGCACCCTGCCCGTGCCTTTGATGAATATTCTCAATGGCGGCGTCCACGCCGACAATCCGATCGACTTCCAGGAATTCATGATCGTGCCGCTCGGCGCGCCTTCGCTGACCGAGGCGGTGCGCTGGGGCGCGGAGGTGTTTCATGTGCTCAAAAGCGCTTTGAAACAGGCCGGCCATAATACCAATGTCGGCGATGAAGGCGGCTTTGCCCCGAACCTTCCCTCGGCCGAGGCCGCGCTCGAATTCTGCCTCAAGGCCATTGAGGAGGCAGGCTATAAGCCAGGTGCCGAGATCGCGCTTGCGCTCGACTGCGCCTCGACCGAGTTCTTCAAGGATGGCGCCTATCATTATACCGGCGAGGGCAAGACCCGTTCGCCGAGCGAACAGGCCGCCTATCTCGCCAAGCTCGCGGCGGATTATCCGATCGTTTCGATCGAGGACGGCATGTCGGAGGATGATTGGGAGGGCTGGAAGGCCGTGACCGAGCTTCTCGGCTCGAAATGCCAGCTCGTCGGCGACGATCTCTTCGTGACCAATGTCGAGCGCCTCGCCCAAGGCATAGACAAAGGCATCGCCAATTCGATCCTGGTCAAGGTCAATCAGATCGGGACCCTGACCGAGACTTTGGAAGCCGTCGAAATGGCACACCGGGCGGCCTATACGGCCGTCATGTCGCACCGTTCCGGCGAAACCGAGGATTCGACCATCGCCGATCTCGCGGTGGCGACGAATTGCGGGCAGATCAAGACGGGTTCGCTCGCCCGGTCCGACCGGTTGGCCAAATATAACCAATTGATCCGCATCGAAGAGGAATTGGGCGATCAGTCGCTCTATGCCGGCGCCAAGGCTTTCAAAGGCCGCCGCTAAAGCGGGTCGAAGCGAGACCGTGCCGCTGGGTCTTTTGGGCGAAGGTAACGATTTCTTCGCCTAATCGGCTGAATTTACTTGGCGTCTTAATTTCTCGCTAACCCTGATTCGCCAATGTCGGCGAATGGTCATCCGCAGGCGCGTTCGCGCGGTCTTCTTTCCGCTGTTGCTTTATTGCGTCTCCGGCACCGTTGGGGGCTATTTCGTCTGGCATGCGCTGAACGGCGAGCGCGGCCTCAAGACCAAGGACGAATATGAGCACAAGATCGCGGCTTTCGAGGAAGACCTCGGGCATCTACGCGCCGAGCATGCGCAATGGGCGCATAAAATCGACCTGATGCGCGGCCAAGCCATCGATCGCGACCTGCTCGACGAAGAAGCACGCCGGCTGCTCGGACTGAGCCACAAAAACGAGCTGGTGATCTTTGTGGCATCCCCACAAAAATAAATCCGCCTGCAAAGTTTCATAAAAGCGTGATGCTCCATCGAAATATAGGTCTATTGACCGTTTTGCCGCCTCGCCTTCGAAACCAAGCTGGGTTAATTTCCAAGGTATGCCAGAGTCCGGCGACGCACCGGGCTCGCGTCAGGCCTTTGGAATGAAAGCGGCGGGCTTCGATCGATGCCCATCGGCATCTGGCAAAGGCGAGCGTTCCGCGAGAGGATTTCATGGCCGCATCCACGTCGACCCGCGCCAAACCAGCCGGAGGGAAGGACGCCGCCCCGCCGCCCTCGAATGTCGGCGATTTCACTTTGGAGGAAGAGCTCGCCGCCTATGAAAGCATGCTTTTGATCCGCCGTTTCGAAGAAAAGGCCGGTCAGATGTATGGGATGGGCCTGATCGGCGGCTTCTGCCACCTCTATATCGGCCAGGAGGCCGTCGTCACCGGCATGATGATGGCCGCCAAGGACGGCGATCAGACCATCACCAGCTATCGCGACCACGGTCATATGATCGCTGCCGGGCTCGACCCGAAAGCCGTGATGTCGGAATTGACCGGACGCAAAAGCGGCCTTTCGCATGGCAAGGGCGGCTCCATGCACATGTTCTCGAAAGAGAAGCAGTTTTACGGCGGCCATGGGATCGTCGGCGCGCAAGTCCCGCTCGGCACCGGCCTCGCCTTCGCCAATCTCTATCGCGGCAATGAGAATGTCAGCTTCACCTATTTCGGCGACGGCGCCGCGAACCAGGGCCAGGTCTATGAGAGCTTCAACATGGCGGAGCTCTGGAAACTGCCCGTCATCTATGTGATCGAGAATAATCTCTATGCCATGGGCACTTCGGTTGCCCGCTCTTCCGCGCTGACCGATTTCTCGAAGCGCGGCGCCTCCTTCAACATTCCGGGCGAACAGGTCGACGGCATGGATATTCGCGCCGTCAAAGCCGCCGCCGATCGCGCGACAGCCTGGTGCCGTGGCGGCAATGGTCCGATCATCCTCGAAATGCAGACCTATCGCTATCGCGGCCATTCCATGTCCGATCCGGCGAAATACAGGGCCAAGGAAGAAGTCCAGAAAATGCGCGAGGAACATGATCCGATCGAACAGGTCCGTGCGCGTCTGCTGCGCAACAATCAGGCGAGCGAAGAGGATCTCAAACAGATCGATGCGAAGATCCGCGCCACCGTCGCCGAGGCGGCGGAATTTGCTACGAACGATCCCGAGCCGGACGTATCCGAACTTTGGACGGATGTCCTGAAATAAGGGTCGAGACAGAATGGCAACCAATATTCTCATGCCCGCCCTGTCGCCGAC
>JAATEW010000122.1 GCA_015655535.1 Hyphomicrobiales bacterium
ACCATTCCGCGCGCGCCTGGCTCAGCGTTTTCCTGGAGCGGTGGCTCGAAGGCTGAACGCTGGCTACTGCCCGCCGGTGAGCTGCTGGGCGAAATAGGCGACCGTCTTGGTGTAGACTTGCGATGCGTTCCATTGCAGCAGCACTTGGAAATTGGCGGTGCCTTCGCCCCATGGCTGGCCCTTTTGCCAGCCGTAGCCTTTCAGATAATTGGCGGTCGAGGCGAGCACGTCGGGCACGCTGCGGATCAGATCGCGGTGGCCGTTGCCCTCGTAGTCGACGGCGAATTTGAGATAGGACGAGGGCATGAATTGCGTCTGGCCGATTTCGCCGGCCCAGGCGCCACGCATGGCGGCGGGCGTCAGGTCGCCGCGTTCGACGAGACGCAAGGCGTCGAACAATTCCGCCTTGAACATATCAGGGCGGCGGCAATCATAGGCCAACGTCGCGATCGATCTGATGGTGTCGAAATTGCCGCTGACCGCGCCGAAATCGGTTTCCAATCCCCAGACCGCGACGATGATCGCCGGGGGTACGCCATATTGCTGCTCGATACGGTCGAACGTGTCGGCATATTGTTTCATGAGCAAGGAGCCCTTGCGGAGCCGGTCCTTATTGATCATGCGGCCGGAGAATTGCTCGAAGCTTTGATCGAAAACGCGCTGACCATGATCGTGCGAGACGACGCTTGGATCGTAGGTCACGGCGTTGAGACCGGCGCTGATCGCGCTTTCGGAAATACCCTGGGCGGCGGCTTCTTTTTTGATGTCGCGGAGCCACGCATCGAAGCCCAACGGATCATGACATGGCGCCGCGAAAGCCCTGCCGCCGATGAGGCCTAGCAAGGACATGCCGATAAAAAGACCTGTCCAAAGAGCCAGCCGATGTTTGGGCTTCCGCATCGCATATACTCCGTTGAATCTTTGTATCGTAAAAGCGCCGGTTCTCGCCGGTGATGAATAAGCCATCGCATAGCCGGAAGAAACTGTGACGATTTCCTGTCATACGGACGCCGGAATTGAGTCGTTTCGCAAAGGAACTTGCGCGGCGCCGGTGCATAACAGGCGCGACCTTGACTGTTTCGTGAAAATCCTGAGCGGCGGCGCAGCCTGCTTCAAAGCATCGTGATTTCACCGAACTAGACAAAAATCATTGGTGTTTTAGGCGTTTCGAAACGGCGAATTTGTCTCTCAAAAGTCACACAACGGCTGAGAACGCCGGCAACCGCAATTTCAAAATGGCAAAGTTCGCAGAACGAATTATCGTTGGCTCAGATAGAGTCGTTGATCGGATTTTGATTCCCACGACATTCGGTCGGCACACGGCGCTATCGCATCAGTTACCCACGACTGCACGACTTCAGCGCCGAACCTCATCCGTTCGGCGTTTTTTTGTGCCTGTTTTTGAGCCTGGACGAATTTGTTCCAGCGTGTTCATTCGCCTGCCATACGCCATTGGGGCGTCGGCGAGTCGATCTCTTTCAAACTGGTTTCCGCGGCGTCGATATAGTCGCGCGTCAGCGGCACGCTATCCAGGGCTTTGGCGAGCTGGATCTGGAACACGACCTGGCCTTCGTAGCGGAAGGTTGCTTCCGAGCCGGCAAGGTAAAATTCCCACATCCGGCAGAAACGTTCATCGTAAAGCGCCTTGGCTTCGTCCCGCCTCGCCTGAAACCGCTCGCGCCATGCGCGAAGCGTTTCCGCATAATGCAGGCGCAGAATTTCTACATCGGTCACGATGAGGCCGGACCGTTCGATCGCGGGCATGATCTCGGAAAGCGCCGGAAGATAGCCGCCCGGAAAAATATATTTCTCGATCCAAGGATTGGTCGCGAAAGGTTCGGTCGAGCGTCCGATCGTATGGACGAGGGCGACGCCTTTTGCGTCGAGCAGCCTGGCGATCCCGGCGAAATAAGCATCATAATAATCGCGTCCGACATGTTCGAACATGCCGACCGAGACGATGCGATCGAAATGCGCGTCGAGATCGCGATAGTCTTGCCGTTGGAACCTCACTCTCTCGGCGAGCCCGGCGTCTTTGGCGCGGCCTTGCGCGATGGCGAGCTGCTCCTTCGACAAGGTGATGCCGGTCACGTCCGCGCCGCAGATGCGCGCGAGATAGAGCCCAAGCCCGCCCCAGCCGCTACCGATGTCGAGCACGCTTTGACCGGGTTCGATGAGGAGCTTCGCTGCGATGTGACGTTTCTTGGCCAATTGCGCCTGGTCGAGATCATCGCCCGGATGTTCGCAATAGGCGCAGGAATATTGCCGGTCGGAATCAAGAAAGAGACCGTAAAGCCGGCTATCCAGATCATAATGATGCGCGACATTGCGCAGCGATCGCCGCGCATCATTGCGGGTCGGGCGCCGCAGCCATTTCGCTCGGAGCCTTTGCAGGAAATGCATCCAACGCGGCTGATGATCGTAATTGCGCGCGGCAAGGGCGAGCACGTCGTAGATCGTGCCCTTCGTCACGTCGACGCGGCCGTCCATGAATAATTCGCCGAAGGCCAACTCGGGCGTGAGCATGAATTTGAATTGGCCTCGGACATCGTTGAACCGGATCCCGATCAAATCGCCGGAGCTGTCGCCGACTTCGAATGTTTCACCATTCGCGGTTTCGACTTCGATACGGCCTTGTCTGATGAAGGCCGAGAGAAACGATCGGAGCATGACCGGAATCCCTGTTTTAGAATTCACGATGGCGTGACGGCGCATTAACCGAGGATGCGAAAGCCTGAGCCTTTTCATGGTGAATTAGATGGGCTGGCCGAGCGCGGTTACAATATTTCACCTTTGCGTTACAGCCCTTTGATAACGCTCAAGGCGCGCGTTAGTTCATCCGTGCGACACTCACGTCAGCGCGCCGAATTGCCGGAGCGAAATGGAGGATGGAAATAATGAGACGTATTGCAGCCATAACGCTTTCGGTCGCGGCTCTTCTCGCTGCTGGAGCCTATTCATCGGAGGCCTTCGCTTTTGGACGCGGCGGCTTCGGCGGCGGCCATTTTGGAGGCGGTCATTTTGGCGGTTTCGGACATGGATTCGGCGGCGGTCACTTCGGCGGATTTGGTGGACGTGGATTCGCCGGCCGTGGCTTTCGCGGTTTTGGCTTCGGCGGCCTCGGCTACGGCCTATATGACGGCGGCTGGGATTATCCCGATTACGGCTATGACTATGGGTATGGATATCCCTACGGCTACCCCTATGGCCCTTATGGTTATCCTTATGGCCAGGGCGTCTACTACAGCCAGGGTTACGCAGCTCCGGTGATCGTTAGAGCCGGCCATGCCTTAGGTCGGCACCACCATCATTATCATCATCGGAAATCGCACAAATCTTCGGCGAAGTGAAATAGGGCATATGCCCCGGAAACCTGTTCTTGAAACATGATCGGTTCCGGATCGTGCCGTCATCGTGATCCAGCAGAGCCTCCGGCAATCGCGCCGGAGGCTTTTTTTTAATGTCGCTTTTAATGCCGCCTTGGCGCGGCGCCGAGATATGCATATGCCCTCTTTCAAGAACGCCTCCAGTGTGAGCTGTTGCGCAGATCTCAATCCGAATGGGTTCTCAATGATATTGAGATGTTCGATCGCGGCTGGGCGCAAAGCTCAAGCACGCTGAAACCTCTTTTCATCATCAACGGTTGGTTCGTAATCGTTCGACGATTTTAACGATCTTGACCATTGCGGGAGAGGCGCCGGCGCGCCTGACAATAGTGATGGAACTCCTCCTCCGGCGTCACGTTGCCCGAGTGGAAATTTCGACACCTTGACAACGATCTAAGTGAACGTTGGTTCAGCGGTTGATGATCCAAAGTGAAGACAGACGCTGATTTTTTCAGCCTGGCAACGAAGGATGCAATCATGAGACGTATCGGTGTTTTGGCGGTTTCGACCGCGGCGATTCTCGCGGCCGGAACACTTTCGGCGGACGCGTTCGGCGGACGTGGTTTTCACGGCGGTGGCTGGCATGGTGGCGGCTTCCACGGCGGTGGATGGCATGGCGGCTGGGCCGCCGGCTGGCGCGGCGGCGGCTGGGGCAGCCGGGGGCTCGGATGGGGCCTGGCTGGGGCCGGTCTCGGATTGGGTCTGGCGACCGCCGGTCTCGGCTACGGTTATGGCGATTACGGCGACGATTATGGTTACGGCTATCCCGCCACCTATGGGTACGGCTACGGTGACTCCTCCGGCTATGGTTATGGCTCGCCGGGCGTGACTTACGCTCCGGCCTATACGGAGCAATATTCGGCTGCGCCGGTCTTGCAGACGGGCCGCAGCGCGGCGATTGGCGGCCTCGGCAAATATTGCACGACGCCTGTCAAGAGCTGCCTGTTGTATAATCCTGCCGACATGGGCGATGGATGCTCTTGCAAGGTCGCTGGCGGCCGGGCACGCGGCAGCGTGACGCCATAAGCATGATCCCGAAAAGTTGCAGACTTTTCGGACCAAGATCATGCGTCTGAACGGCCTCTTAGAGCAGCATCGCGCCTCGACTTAAAGCGATCATGCTCGAAAGCTGAAAACGCGTTAGATTATTTTCATTGGCCCGCGGCGAGTCATCGCCGCGGGCTTTTTCAAATGCCGTAATAGGCGCGATACCAGTCGACGAAGGCCGGCACGCCGGTGCTGAGCGGCGTCGATGGCCGGTATCCCGTCAGATGCGCGAGAAGATCGGTGTTGGCATAGGTTTCGGGAACGTCGCCCGGCTGCATGTCCATCAAATGGCGTTTGGCGCTGCGGCCGGTCGCCGCCTCGATGGCGCCGACGAAATCCGGTAGCGCGACTGGATGCCCGGCACCGATGTTGACGACGCGCCAAGGTGCTTCCAGCGAAAGCGAATCGCCTTCCATTGTCTTTTCGCGTTGCGGTCCCGGCTCGGGCGGAATCACTGCCGAAAGACGCAAAATCGCCTCGGCGAGATCGTCGATAAAGGTAAAGTCGCGCCGCATGTCGCCGTGATTGTAGAGATCGATCGGCCGGTTCTCGAAGAGGGCCGACACGAATTTGTACAGCGCCATGTCTGGCCTGCCCCAGGGGCCGTAGACCGTGAAGAAACGCAGCATCGTCACCGGAATCGCGAATAGATGGGCATAGGCATGCGCCATCTCCTCATTGGCTTTTTTCGTCGCCGCATAAAGCGTCAGCGGATGGTCGGCGCGATCGACTTCCTTGAAGGGGATTGAGCGATTCGCGCCATAGACCGAGGAGGTCGAGGCCAAAAGCGCATGGCGCGGCGGGGCGTGGCGCATACATTCGAGAAGGTTGAAGGTGCCGCTGAGATTGGCGTCGACATAGGCGCGCGGATTGTCGAGGCTATAGCGCACGCCCGCCTGCGCCGCGAAATGAAACACGAGGTCGAACCCCGCGCCATAGGCGCCCTGCAGCGCAGCCATATCCTCGAGCATGAGCCGATGGGGGTGAAATCCCGGCTTGCCGGCGAGGAGTGCCTGGCGCCGCTCCTTGAGGGTGAGATCGTAATAGGGCGTAAACCCATCGATGCCGGTGACGTCATGGCCTTCGTCAAGAAGCCGCCGCGCGACGTGGAAACCGATGAAACCGGCCGTTCCGGTCACGAGAATGTGCATGGGTTTGGAATTGCTCCAGATCAAAGGCACGATAGATGAAACATGTCAGAAAAACCCGAAGGCGGGGCTTTTTTGAGCCCGACGCAAGGTTTTAGCTCCGATCTTCCCGAAATAGCCGATTTCTCTCGAAATGAGACCTTCTGCCACTTTTGGAATTAGTCGAAATTGTATAGTAAGGCAGGCTTGCTCGCCAAAGCCCGCTTTCTGCCCACCACGGCCACGTTGGCCGCAGACTTTCGAGGAAACTTTCTGCATGGGGTACAGGCACTTCTTCGAGGACGCGATTGGCCGCCTGAAAGCCGAACAGCGCTATCGCGTCTTTGCCGATCTTGAACGCGATGCCGAGATGTTCCCGCTCGCCCATTGGCACCGTAGCCCCGGCCGGATCGAAGACGTCGTGATCTGGTGCTCCAACGACTATTTGTGCATGGGCCGCCACCCCGAGGTGATCGGCGCCATGGCCGAAGCCGCGGCGCATTATGGCGTCGGCGCCGGCGGGACGCGCAATATTTCAGGTACCAATCATCCGCTCGTCGAGCTCGAGACGGAACTGGCGGAGTTGCACGGCAAGGAAAACGCGCTGGTCTTCACCTCCGGCTGGATTTCCAATCTCGCGGCCATTTCGACGATCGCGGATTGCCTGCCGAATTGTCTTATCCTGTCGGATGCCTTGAACCATAATTCGATGATCGAGGGCATCAAGCGGTCCTCGGCCGAGCGCAAGATTTTCCGCCATAACGATCTCGATCATCTCGAAGAACTGCTCAAGGCCGCCGGGCCCGAGCGCAATAAGCTGATCGTCTTCGAGAGCCTTTATTCCATGAACGGCGACATCGCGCCGGTCGGCAGGATCGCAGATCTCGCCGAGCGCAATAATGCCATGACCTATATGGACGAG
>JAATEW010000387.1 GCA_015655535.1 Hyphomicrobiales bacterium
CGTCGATCCAAACCGATATCCAGTCGCAGCAGCAGGCGCTGTTGAGCATTGGCAACGCGGCGAACTTCAACGGTCAGAACTTTCTCAATACCTCGACGCCGGGGACCGTCGGGCTCGTCGCCTCCTATGACCCGGCAAACGGCGTTTCGACGATCAACATCGACACGACCCAAACCCAGCTTTTCAACGGCACTTTGGCGGCTGGCGGCGGTATTCTGGATACTGCCGGAACGGCGTCCGGGGTTTCGATTCTCTCGCTCAACATCGATGGCGTGACCTCCGGCGCCATTCAAAACATGTTGACGGATCTTCAGACGGCGGTCAGCTCGATCACGACAGCCTCTTCGACGTTGGGCGCCACCACGACCAACATCACCAACCAGCAGACTTTCGTGACCGCGCTCTCGGATTCTTTGACGAATGGCGTGGCTTCGCTGGTAGACGCGGACATGAACCAAGCCTCGACGAGGCTCTCGGCCCTTCAGGTCCAGCAGCAGCTCGGTATTCAGGCGCTCAGCATCGCCAACACCAATACCCAACTCATCCTGAAGCTCTTCGGCCAATAAGGCAAAGAAGCTCTTCTCACCGGCCGCGCCTTATGAAGAGGCGCGGCCAGTCTTTTCTGCAATGCTCACGCAAGCTTTCTAGCCCAGATTGCCATTTCGAAGTGGCGTGATAGAGGCTGGAAATGACCGGGCGAGAACATGCGGAACGGCTCTGGGCCAATCTGCTTAATCTCGGGCCACGACGGCTGATCGCTTTGGCGGTTGTAGGCCTGACTGTTTTCGCGGTGACTGGGCTTGGCGGCTATTACATGAGCCGCCCGGCGCTCGAAGTTCTTTATTCCGGATTGGATCGGCAGGACGTTACCCGGATCGCCTCCGCTTTGAAGGAGGCCAATATTCCTTTCGACGTCAATTCCGAAAGCAATACGGTCCTTGTCCGCTATGGCGAAACCGCCCAGGCGCGCATGTTGTTGGCTGAAAAAAGTCTGCCGACCAGCCCGAGCGCGGGCAATGAACTCTACGACAAGCTCGGCTCGCTTGGCTTGACCTCCTTCATGCAGGAAGTGACGCGTGTGCGTGCGCTTGAAGGCGAACTCGCGCGCACTATCCAATTGATGCGGGGAATCAAAGCCGCCCGCGTTCATATCGTGATGCCCGATCAAGGGTCGTTCCGCCGGACCCAGCAGCCGCCTTCCGCTTCCGTCGTCATCCGCACCGAATCGGCCGATGACGGCGTCTCTGCCAAGGCGATCCGCCATCTCGTCGCCGCGGCAGTGCCGGGCCTCACGCTTGAAGCCGTCACCGTCCTGAACACCGACGGCATTTTGCTGGCCTCCGGAGCCGATCTCGCCGATTCCGCCCCGAGCGGAACGCTCAGTCTCGAAAAAACCGTCTCGCAGGAAATCGCCGACAATATTCGCAAGACCTTGATGCCTTATTTCGGGCTTCGTAACTTCCAGATCAGCGTCGCGACGCGGCTGAACACGGATAAGAAACAGACCAGCGAGACGATTTTCGATCCGGAATCGCGAGTCGAGCGGTCGGTGCGGGTCGTCAAGCAGAACCAGACGTCGCAAAATTCCAGCAATCAGGCCCCGACGACGGTCGGCACCAATCTTCCGCAGGAAAACACCCGCTCGGCGGATGACGGCAAGCAATCCAACGAAGAGAATCAGAAACGGGAAGAAGTCACCAATTACGAGGTGTCGTCGAAAACGATCAGCACGACCAGCAATGGCTACACGATCGATAATCTCTCGATCGCCGTGCTCGTCAACCGCGCGAGTCTCATCGCCGCGCTCGGCGAGAAAGTGACGCCTGAGGCGATCGAACGGCAACTCGGCGAAATCGAGCAAGTGATCGCGTCCTCCGCCGGCATCCGTAAGGAGCGCGGCGACAGGGTCAAGGTTTCCGCTGTCGATTTCGTTGACGGCGGCCACGATCTCGAACCTGTTCCGCCGCCGTCCTGGTCCGAGCTTTTGATGCGGCAGGCCGGCAATATGACGAATGCGGCGACGGTTCTGATCGTTGCCTTGCTGCTGACGTGGTTCGGGCTGCGTCCGGCCGCCAAAGCGATTTTGGCGCCGCCGCCGGCCGCCGCCAATCTTGCCTTACAGAACGCGGGTGTCCCTGGCGCGATGGCTTTGCCGCCTGGCAGCAGCCAAGAGGCGATGGACGACGACGAACTGGCTCAAATCGAAGGCGAAGACGAACCGAATCTGATCGAAGACCTAACGGCCAGCAGCCGCCGTTCGCCGCAAAAGCGGCTCGAACAGATCGTCGAATTTAACGAGGTGCAGGCGGCAACCATTCTGAAATTGTGGATCCATCAGGGAGAGCAGGCATGATCGCTCACCCCGTCGCCCGCTATCTCGTTCAATTCGGGCTTAAGGAAGAAGTGGTGCCGGTGGAGTCGTTCGACGGCCTCTTGCAGCCTCTATCTTCTAAGGTTGAAGAACCGGAGGAGAACCGCGAGGCATTGCTCGAAGCCGCGCGGGAAGAAGGGCGGAGCGAGGGCCGCGCCGCCGCGCAAGCCTTTTTCGAAACGATCCTTGCCAATCAAAAGCGCGATTATGAAAAACGCCTAGGAGAAGAGCGCAAGTCATGGGCCGGCGAAGAAGGCGCCAGATTGAGCCTGTGTTTGAGAAATGCCATCGCGCAATTCGAGGGGCGGCTTGCCGAATGCGTCGACGCGGTCTTGCGGCCGTTCCTGATCGAATCGCTGCGCCGCCAGATGATCGATGAACTCATCGCCGACATCGGCGTGCTTTTGGCGAGCGATGAAAATCCGGTCATTGAAATATCCGGCGCGGCCGATCTGCTTGCCGCCTTGCAGTCGCAGCTTACGTCGACGCAGGCCGCCATCGATTACAAGCCGAATGATTCGATCGATGTTCGGATCGTCGCACATAATACGATCATCGAGTCGCAATTGCGCGCATGGATCGAGCGTTTCGATCCATCAAAGGAGTAAGACCGCATGGCAAATGAGCCGCATCCGGAGCTGGTCATCATCAGGCGTCATGGCGGCCATGAATCCGATCATCACGGCGGTGCCTGGAAAATCGCATTTGCCGATTTCATGACGGCGATGATGGCGCTTTTTCTGGTGCTTTGGCTCATCAGCGCGACGAACCCCAAACAACGGGTCGTCATCTCGCGTTATTTCAATCCGGTCAAACTGGCCGAGGCGGCCACCAATAAAAAGGGCTTGAACGATCCTGACGATAGCGGCGGGCCATCGCAGGCGCCGCCGAAAGAGAAGAAGGAAAAAAAGCTCGAACTGCCGCCGGCGCCCGACAAGCGGAGCCTGTATGATGTCGGCGGCCTGCCCAGGCACGACGAAGCCGCTCTATTTCGCGATCCTTATGCCGTCTTGGCGGAAATTTCCGACCAGGGCACCAAAGGGCAGACCGCGGGGAATGGCGATGGCGGGTCAAAGTCTGCGGATGAAAGTGCCGATGGCTTTCGCGATCCCTTCACGACAATCCCGCAGGAGGAACCCAAGCGCGGAGCATCGAATTCGAATGCAGCCGCAAGCGTTCAGGCTCCTACCGCGTCCGAAGACATGGAGGCGACGGCTTTGAACGCAACCGCCGGCGACACGGCGCATGACAGCCGCCAATCGGCTCTGACTGCTCCCGCCAATCGCGCCGCCGAATCGGAAGCGCCCTCGAAAGAGGTCGCGGCCAAGGCACCAATTGAGGCAAAGGGCTCAAATGCGCTTCAAGCCGCCAATCCGGCTTCGCCGGCGCAAGCCGCGCTGAAAGAAAAAGTGCCCGCGCCATCGAAAGACGCCGCGAAAACTCAAACTCACGCCGTCGCCGATCAGCCGCTGTCCCAACAAGCCGCGGCTGACGTGCGCGTTCAGCTGGCAGCCGCCGATACGCATGCCAACGAGGCCGAGACAGGCAAGCTGCAGAGCGAAATCGCCGCTGCCATACATAAGGACGCGGCTTCGCAGATGGCGCCGAACGTCGAGGTCAAAAGCACGTCCGAGGGTGTTCTCATCAGCCTGACCGATGAGGCCAATTACGCGATGTTCGCGGTTGGCTCGGCGGAGCCGCAAAAAAAGACCATCGAGGTGATGGAGAAACTCGCGCAATTGCTGAAAGGCCATCCGGGCATGATCATCATCCGCGGGCATACGGATGGCCGGCCCTATAAGTCGGGGACATATGACAATTGGCAGCTTTCCTCGGCGCGGGCGCAAATGGCGCATTACATGCTGGTGCGTGGCGGCCTGGACGAGAAGCGGATCGAGCGAATCGAAGGCTACGCGGATCATCGATTGAAGATGGCCAATAATCCGCTCGCCGCCGAGAATCGGCGCATTGAAATTCTGGTGCGAAAGGACAAGCCGTGATCAGATCATGTGCGATCGGATTTGCGCTTTGCCTCTTGATGCCGGGCTTCGCGATGGCCGCTGAAGCCGAAGACGCCGCGACTGGGGTTCCGACCGACATCAGGCCTCCGGCCGTGGCAAAACCTTCGGCGACGACCAAGGCTCCATTTGAAATCGTGCGTTCCTTGGACGCCCTGCAAGACGAGGTCGTCACAGGAAATCTCGCCGCGCAAAATACGTTGCCGCGCGTTATCGCGCAAATGGGCGACCGGCTTTTCGCCGCCGACCCGCAGAGTTGGCGGCAGGCGAAGAATGCGAGAGCGGTCGTATCCTATACGCTGAGCGGCGGCCAGGTGCGCGTCATTCGCAGGGTTCTTCAAATCGGAAACAGTCCCGAGCTTGAAAAGAAATTGATGGAAGGCGCGCTCGCCTATGTCGAGGGACGCGAAGCAAAGGCCCGGCAGATCTTCATGGATGTCGATGCGCGATCATTGCCGCCGACGGTTGCCGGCCATGTGGCGCTCGTTCAAGCCACGTTGATCAGTCATGACGATCCGCATAAAAGCAACGAGCTTCTCGATCTGGCCCGCGTCTTGGCGCCGGGCACCCTGGTCGAAGAGACGGCGTTGCGCCGGGAGATCTTCAACCTCGGCGAAGGCACGGAGCTCAATAAATTCGTGCTTCTATCGAGCCAATATTTGCGGCGTTTCCGCAATTCCGTCTATGCCGATAATTTCAGGCAGCGGTTTTCCGCCACGGTTACCCGTCTCGGCCTGATCAGCGAGCCGGAACAATTCGCCAAGATCGTAAAGCCGATCGGCGATCTTGAAACCGACGACCAGCTTCGCCTCTACATGCTGCTCGCGCAGGCTGCCATTCTCAATGGCAATGCGCCCGTCGCGCGCCTTTCCGCCGAAAAAGCGATGGCCGTCACCAAGGACGGCACTCCGGATGAGATGCGCGCTAGGCTTTATGAGGCCGCGGCGCTGATCTTGACCAATAATTATGATCAGGGGCTCGCCAAGCTCAAAGAGCTCGATGTTTCGACATTGTCGAAACGGGACGCCGAACTGAAAGCCGCGATCCTTTCGATCGCGAAGCAAATCCGGCAATGGCCGGAGATACCGGCCGATCTCGACGATGCCGAGCCGACGCCGAACCCGCAAGCGCCGGGGCGCGACGGAACGGCGACCGCCGCGGCAGGTCCCGTCATCGATCTCGCGCAAAAAGCAATTTCAGACACGGACCAGCTTCTCAAGGAGCACGCGCATTGACCAGAATCAGCAGTGCGCCGCCGAGTCTCAATCTCAATCCTTTGCTCGATCAAATCGGTTCGCAGGCCGGTGCCGCGAAGGACAATGGAAATACAGCGGCTTTCGATTCCCATCTTGAGCGCTTCAGCCGTGACGCTGGCGGCGAGCCCACCGCCGAAGACGCCAATTCGACATTTCCCGCGCTGGCATCGGGCGATGCGCCTGCGACTGGACAAGATCAGCCTAATTCCGTTTCGGCCTTGTTCGCGGCTTTGACCGGCGATACGCAGGGAAAAGAAAGCCCAGCGAGCCCCTCCACGGATCATGGAAGCAAGACGGGATTCAATTCTCAGCTCGCGCAATTCAACAAGGGCGCAAGCGGTCAACGACCGGCTGAACGTCCAAATACAGCATCTTCCGCGATGGAGGCCGCTACTCCATCTGAAAAAGAGCCATCCAATTCTGTTTCAACTCTATTTGCCGCTCTGACCGGCAATACGCAAAGCGATGAAGCTCCGGCCTCGGCGCTCGCGGCCAAACAGGCGTCTGAAGCGACCGGCACAAACCGCCGGACTGACTCCAATCCCGACACGGGTCATAAGGGCCAAGTCGCCGCGCCGGCGCTGCCGCCGAAGACATCCATTGCGTTTGCCGATAATACGGCCGCCGGCACGGTGCCACCGCAAATGTCAGGCAAGGCGTCGGGCGGCGGCATGCCAAAAGACAATGTTCCATCGCCGGCGCAACCGAAACCGGCCTCGCAAAATTCGGATGCGCCCGTCGCGGCGGACACGCCTCAACCGGCGGCTGCGCCCTTGGACCCTTCCGCCGCCGCGCAGGCGGCCGCGGCCATGATGGCAAAGCCGCTTGGCGCTCAAGATACGATCGCGCCGCAAGCCTTGGGCAAACTTGGTGGGGCTCCGCAAGCCGGGCCGAAGGTTCCACACGCCGCGTCGCCGGCCTCCAACGCCTCTGCGTCGCGGGCGGCCCGCTCGTCCGCGGCGCCCGCGAGCGGCGTTCAATCGCAACAGGATTCCATGGCGGCCGTAACGCAAAAAGACGCGCTCAACCTGTCGACAAATTCGTCCGATACCGGTGACTCGTCTTCGCAGACCATCAAGATGAAACTGTCTTCGATTCAGGCGCAAACCCATTTGGCCCCGGTTCAACATCTTTCTCCAGCCACGCAAATCGCCGATTTCATCGCTTCGGCGGCAGGGAATGTGGCGGGCAACATGGCGAGCACGGATTCGCCCGACAGCACGCCCGCGGCGGCGAGCAGCCAGAGCCCGGATGCGGGCGCCGCCGTGACGTCGCAGCCATCGACCTCCATGATCAAGACGCTCACTCTGTCGCTTGAGCCGGATTCACTCGGGACCGTGACGGTCACAATGCGGCTTGCCGATTCCGGCCTCGACCTCCAGCTCGAAGCCGCGAAGTCCGAGACCACATCCTTGATCGAGAAGGACAAAGGCAGCCTCTCAGACAGGCTGCAAACCCTGGGCTATTCGGTCGATTCCTTGGTCGTGAAGACCGCTGCGATGCAAGGGACTCATCAAGATCCTTCAAACGATCAATCAGCAATGGGGCAGGGTCAGCAGCAAGCCGCCAGTGATGCTTCGGCTTCCGGCCTGTCCCAAAACGGGGGCCGTAATGCCAATGATCAGTCTCCAACACCAAGGGGTCGTGAGGCCGCTGCTGGTCGCAATCAGGAGGCTGGTTCCGATCCTTCTGCTTCTCGCACCATCGGTGACGGCGTTTACGTTTAAGGCTGCCGGTTCGGCGAGCGCCGAACCTTCGAATATTTGCGAACGCGAGATGAGTCGCGCGGCCAAAAAATATGATGTGCCGCTGGGCGTGCTCTATGCCGTCGGTCTGACGGAGACCGGACAGAAGGGCTCGCTGCACCCCTATGCGTTGAATATCGAAGGGCCGTCTTTCTTCGCGGCCAATGTTCAAGACGCGATTCAGCGCTTCGAGGAAGCCCGCAAAACCGGCGCCAAACTCATCGATATCGGCTGCATGCAGATCAATCATTTTTATCATGGGAGCCATTTCCGCTCCGTCGATGAAATGTTCGACCCCCATCTAAATGTCGATTATGCCGCGCAATTCTTGCGTGAGCTCAAGGGTCGCGAGGGGAGCTGGACCCTGGCCGCCGCGCGCTATCATGCGGGGCCGAACAATGACCCGGCGCAGAAGCGATATGTCTGCGCGGTGATCACCAACATGGTCGCGACGGGCTTCGGACAATGGACCGCGAACGCGCGATCTTTTTGTCAGTGACTCATAATCGAGCAAATTGAATCACTTGCTGTGTTGCAGACATGCAATGACGGCTAACTCCTCATTTCAGCTAATGAAATTTTGAGTGGTAACATTTGACGAATGAACAGAGGTTGCTAAAACATTAAACCACCGAGACAAACTGATTCGGGGGGGCAGTCCGGTGCTGGTGATCGTTGATGAACGCGAAATTGTTACGGCGGGTTATGCCTGCCGGTTCGGGAGTGAAGGCGTTTCTTCGGCGGTCTTTTGCCCGGAGGATTTTCGTGAATGGGTTGCAACGGTCGGTGACGGTGACATCTTCGCCGTCGAAGCTTTTCTTCTCGGGGATTGCCGCGACCGTGTAGGTCTGCCCAAAATGATCCGGGCACGCTCACGCGCTCCCGTTATCGCGATGCATGAAACACCAGCGCTCGACCCGACTCTAGCTCTCTTCGCCGCTGGCGTCGACGACGTTGTCCGCAA